>CAMFYM010000001.1 GCA_946002045.1 uncultured Clostridia bacterium
ACAGATTTTGGATTGAAAGTATAGTATAAATTTGTTATTATTATAAAAAAGAGATATGGAGTTACTTTTATGGATATACTTAAGCTGAAGCCTGTTATTAAGGATTATATTTGGGGTGGAGAAAGGCTGCGCACTGATTTTGGCTTTGATAGTGAATACGATAGGCTGGCAGAGGGTTGGATGCTTTCCTGCCACAAGGACGGAATGAACACCATTGAAGGTGGAGATTATGACGGATTCACACTAAACCAAATTATAGAAAAATTTGGAAAAGAAAGCATTATTGGTAAAAAAAGCATTGCTTTTCCTTACTTCCCTGTTTTAGTTAAACTGATTGACGCAAGGGACAATCTTTCAATACAGGTTCACCCTGATAACGAATACGCTCAAAGAGTTGAGGGTGAATATGGCAAAACCGAAATTTGGTATGTGTTAGATGCCACAGATGATGCAAAAATTGTTTACGGCTTTAAAAATGAAATATCAGCAGAGCAATTCAAGGATGCTATTGAAAACAACACGCTGTTAGAAGAATTAAATGTTGTAAATGCTAAAAAGGGTGATTTGTTTTTTATTGAAGCAGGTACTGTTCACGCCATAGGTAAAGGCACCCTAATTGCAGAAATTCAGCAAAACTCAAACACAACTTACAGAGTGTATGACTACGGCAGAGTAGGTGCTGACGGAAGGCCGAGAGAGCTGCACATCCAAAAGGCTATTGATGTGTCTGTTACAAAGCCACCTAAATATGAAATTAAGCCAATGGGTAATCCTATTGATAGGGGTGATTATATTGAAGCCCTGCTCACAAAATGTGATTTGTTTACTGTATGGCATTATGATGTGAGAGAAAAGGTTACCCTTTGTGCTGATGAACAAAGCTTTAATCATATTTTGGTGGTAAACGGCTGTGGCGAAATTAACGGCAGAAAAATGAAAAAGGGTGACAGCTTTTTTGTACCTGCTGATTTTGGTGAATACGAAATCAAGGGAAAATGTGAAATAATTACAACAAATATTTAATACTTTGAATAAAGGTCACAGATTTGTATAATACTATCTGTGACTTAATTATTTGGAGTGATTAAAATGAAAATCGTTAATAATATTGCACTGATTTTATCAATTATCGGTGGCATCAACTGGGGACTGATTGGTCTGTTTAAGTTTGATTTAGTTGCCTGGATATTTGGTGGACAGGACGCTGTATTATCAAGAATTATTTACAGCCTTGTAGGACTTGCAGCAATTTGGTGCATTAGCTTATTGTTCAACGGCAGAACCGAAGAAGAAGCATAATATTAAAAATTAAAGGAGAGATAACATCTCTCCTTTAGTCATTTTTAATATCTGTTATATCCTTAATAACCTCGGCTGCGATGATTAAGCCTGCAACTGACGGCACAAAGGCATTACTGCCCGGTACCTGCCTGCGCTGATTATCGCTATTATCTGCCCACAGGTCTATTGGGGTCATTGCCCTTTCCTTTGAATAAACAACCTTTAGCTTTTTTATATCTCTCTTTTTCAGTTCACGGCGCATTACACGGGCAAGTGGGCAAACAGATGTTTTGTATATATCCGTTACCTCAAGCATTTGGGGATTAAGCTTGTTGCCTGCACCCATAGAGCTGATAATTGGTGTATGAGCCTCCTCTGCTTTTTCGACCAAAGCGATTTTGCCTGAAACAGTATCGATAGCATCAACTACATAATCAAATATGCTAAAATCAATGCAATCGGAATTCTCAGGCAAAAAGAAAATATCGTGGGTAACAACCTTAATATTAGGATTTATGTCCAGCAATCGAGCCTTGGCTGCGTCAACCTTTTTCATACCCAATGTGGTGTGGGTAGCAATAATTTGACGGTTAAGATTGGAAAGGCACACAGTATCGTTATCAATTAGGTGAAGCTCGCCGACTCCACTCCTTGCCAGTGCTTCAGCAGTATATCCACCTACGCCACCGACACCGAATATAGCCACTTTACTGTGTGACAGCTTTTCCATTGCGTCCTTGCCAAAAAGCATTTGTGTTCTGACAAACTGATTTTCCATAAATCACCTATATTACAAAATCAAGGTTGTTATTCTTGTTGTCAATAATATCCTGCAATGTTATACTGTCCAGATATTCGGTTATTGTATCGTAAAGGCCCTGCCACACAAAAAGAGTTTCACACTTGTCACACCTATCGCACATATTAACCTCGTTTTCAAGGCAGGTAATAGGTGCAAGTCCACCCTCTGTAATACGAAGAATATCGCCAACTGTATAGCAGCTTGGCTCCTGTGCAAGCTTATAGCCACCCTGAAAACCTCTGTTTGCAATCAAAATATTAGGCTTATTTAGGACTGAAACAATTTGTTCAAGATATTTTTTTGATAAATCCTGACGGTTAGCAATATCCTTAAGAGCAACAAAGCCCTCCTGCTGATGCTCTGCCAGGTCAATTAGAAATCGTAGTGCATATCTACCCTTTGTTGAAATCTTCATAACATACTCCTTGAGTGTCGATTATGTTAAAAATATAATACCACAAAACAGGTAGGTTTTCAATAGGCAATAAAGAGTAATCTGAACCTGCCAAAAATGCAGAATTAAAGCGAATTTTGAAGTTTTCGCTGTTGCCTTGCAGAAGGTGTAAAAAAGCACTTCAATAAATGAAGTGCTTTTAGTTTAGTTATTTGGTACCGGTGTGCCCCACTCACCTGCCTGCTCGTTTGCACGAGGCAGTGTTGTTGTGGTGGTAGTCGCCTTAGTAGTGGTCGCTTTAGTAGTGGTCGCTTTAGTGGTATTAACCTTTGTTGTTGAGGTTGTACCGGCTGGCTTTGTAGGCTTTGTTGCAGTCTGCTCTGCCCTTTTTGTTGTAGTTTGCTTTGACGGCTTGGTGGTGTTGGCAGTTGTGCCAAAGGGGTTATCCTCTTCTTCCTCCTCCTCAAAGCCATAGCCATTTGAAGTTGACTCAACCTTACCACCATCGTTATTTACAGTGGTGTTTGACGAGCTTGAGCTGTTAGGCTTTTTGCCGTTATCGGCAGAACTTGATTCTGTTGTGTTAGTCATATTATTTGAACTATCAGTATTTACAGTTGAAGAATCCGGATTAGTTGTAGTCGGTGAATCAGAGGGACTACCCTTGCATGCAACCAAAGCAATACTCAAGGCAACAACTAACACGGATATAATAATTATTCTATTCCTACCATTCCCCATGCTGAATCCCTCGTTCTTCCTATTGACCACGGACTTTCGTCCTCTTCTTCCCAGCCGCCACCACTTAAATCCCAGGTGCCAACAGAAGATGAAATATTAAAATAGTCTATTTCAAATATTGGTTCTTCATATTCCTTTTTCATATTTCATCCTCCTTTCATATTAAAGTTAATCAAAACTTAATTAGCAAGTGCCTGCTCTGCTTCCTTAACCTTATTGCGATAATTCATTAAGGCATCTGAGTAGGTAATAATTGATGTGCTGATATTGTCATTACCCGCAACTGATTTATAGCTGTTTGTAACAACACTTGAAAAATATGTGCCTGTTGAATTCTTTGCAAAGAATACTGCATATGTATTCTTATCAAAATCCTCTGCCTCAATACCGTTAACATAGTAAGCTACTATCTTGCCTGTTTCATCATCAAGCGAAATGTTGTTATTACTCTTTGAATACATTACTGCGTTCTTATTTTTAAGAATTTGAGTAACAGTAGGTGTTGTAGAATATTCATTGTTAAAGTCTGTGAACATTACTACACCGTAATCAGTATAATTAGTAATAGAATCATTAACAACAGTTGTTGTTTCACCACTACCGGACTCGGTTGTGGTTATAGGTTCAAGACCGAAGATGTACTTAAGACCCCAAGGCTCAATATTACGAATAGCTGTTGAAGAAACAAATTCCAATGTGTTTGCTTCGTCATAAGTTAATCCACTAACTGCACTTGGCTGCTTATAATCTGTTGGCTCAACAATAGTTGGATTGTTAATATCAGGATTTATTGCATCGTGCATTGCCTGAATACTGTTAAGCATTGTTGTATAAGCACTTCTAACCTCAGATTTAGTAGTTGACGGATAACTTGTATAGTGCAAGCCTTTGTCGGCCTCAAGCTTATAATTGCTGATACAGTTATAAAGGCATCTGTCCTTAATTGGAGTTGTGTAGGTAATTCCCTTATAGGTGAAATCAAACACAACCCAAACAGGCTTTCTCATATTGAACAAATAGAAATCATTAAAGGTGGAACCGATACGGTTGAACGTTTGTGATTTATTGGTCAATGTACTTGTGATAATTTTACTGCTATTTACCTTTTTGCCTGCCTTAGTTGTTGGTTTACTTTTAACCTCAGACGGCAATGGTGCTGAAGCAGTAATTGTATCAGCCTTTTTTGTGTAAACATTATAATCGGTAATATTTGCGTCTGTTGTTATATCAATATATTTACCGTCAAACTTTAGTGTTGCAGTAACATCAATCCTCCATGGCTCTGCAAACCTAAAGTAGTTATAATAGTTAAATGTAAACGACGGGCTTGCATAAAGGTGTGTTTCCTTTGTAATAGGAGTAGAGAAATTAAATACATGCTCTTGGTCTCTCAAGGTATCTGATGTGTACCAAATTGTAACATTTTTTGAATCGCCGGATGGTTGAATAGCATTTTCATTATATACAACATCCTGGAAATACTTGCCGTACTTATTTTCAGTTGACTTTTCATAATAGTCATAGCCGTTTGACATACCGGACTCTGAATAATGGAAAATAACAGGAACAGTCTTTGTTTTGAAACGAGCATAATATGTTTCAGACTTACCCTGCTCAACAGATATTGCAAGGTTAGGAGTTGTAGTAATAAGATTTTCTACACCGTTTTCATCAATGGTGTACCAGCCATCAAAAACATAATCGTTTGCAACATCCGGTGTTGCACGGAAAATAATCTTTTCACCCACAGAGCCATAAGCATCGGTTCTCTCAACTCTGTCACTGCCGTCTATGACTGCTTTATGGTTTTCAACATTGCTTCTGTCGTTAATAAAGGTTTCCTCTACCCAACCACCAACAGCAGAATTTTCCCAAGTCTGTGTTTCAAGACTGTGACCAACAAGGGTTTGAGCCTGAGCTGTATAGCCGAATTTCCACTGAGCAGTAAGGGTAACACCGTGAGTTGCGTCAAGAACCAATCCTGTAACATTATGTTTTGATTCATCGGTAAACACAATATTACCTACGCCGTTAGTGTCGGGAGCATAAGTAGCTGTGTGTTCACCGTCGATTATTATTTGTTTATTGTTTGTATCGGTAACAGCCCAACCTAAGAATTTTGAACCTACACCGTAATTATTTATCTTCCAGTTTTGATTCGGCAACGCTGCATGAGACTTATAAAAACCGGGAGTAATTTTTTCTGTAACGGTTCCGTCACCATTGTCGTGTCTTTCTACAACAACATCCTTATAATAGTCGCTTGTATCAACACCTTCAATTTTTTGATAGCCTTCTCTAAATCCCACAAGGTTTTCGCCAATAAGGTTATTATTACCGAACTTATAAGGCTCACCACCGTTAGAGTCGTACAAAATATACGGTGCTTTTGTGTACATCATATGGATATGAACCGGAGATTCAACAGACACATTAAAATAGTATTCCCATGTTGTCGTTGAACCGTCTTCATTATCGGTTGTTGTACCATCCGTTAAAAAGTAATTCTTGGAAAGCTCAAGCTTTTCTTCAGGAGTAAGCCTACCTATGTCATCACCATTGTAAATTGTAATGAATCTTGTAACAGGAGTTCCGTCATCCTGATATACGGTTACATAAGCACCCTGGAATTTATAGGTATCGGTTTCTTCAAGTCTTTTTGTACGAATTGTGCATAATTTACCATCTGATACGGTGCTGTAAAACAAATTACCATTTTGAATGTCGCTGGAAATAGAGGTATTTCCGGTATGCACGCCACCGTTACCACCCTCGGTAATTGTTGATGAAATAGGCTGATAAAGCTTAAAGTGAATATCATCAAGCATGTTACCAAAGGTTGGTTCATAAACATAATCATTGCCTGATTTTCTACTACCACTATACGAGGTAAATGCAAAAAGAGTTTTTGTTTGTCCCTTTGGAACGGTATATGTGCAGTCGTATTTTAACTTACTGCCTGCACCCTTGATTACATCATTATACGAATCCTCGTTTTCGTTATAGCAGTTTGTACCGTATTTGGACCAGCCATTAACAGCTTCTGAAGTAACATCGCTTGTGTTGTTGTTTGAAGAGGAAATAACCCAAAGGTTCCATTCCTCAGTACACGCTGCTGTTTGAGTCATTGAAAAGTTTTCGTCTGCATTGGGTGATTCATTTTGGAATTTACCATTTGCAGCAAAAGGCTTTGAATAAATTGTATATTTTTGAGAACATCCTTTAGCAGGATATGAAATTCCGTATTGGGTTTTCAGCCAGTCTGTCATTTTTACAAACTGGTCTTTATCTGTTTTTGAAGACTTTGCTGGGTCAATAGCATTTTTACCGTCAGCAGAGTATTGCTCAGGACCGATGAAAAGAACCATGGTATCTGTTGTATCTCTACCTCTATGGTCAAGACCCCATGTATATGTTGAACCTGATACGGTTTCAATTCTTTGATAAATTGTACTTACTTCGTTGGCATTAAGCTCTGCAGCAACTTCACCCTCGGCTACCACCTTATTTGTGGGTGAATTAACAAAGTGAGCCGAACCGTTTTTAAAGAACTCAAGCTTACCGTTAGTACCATTTGTTTCGTAAGCAGTGGTATCCCAATAAGGAACACTGGTTTTTACAGGCTGAACATAATTTGCTGAAAATTTATAATTATCTTTATTATCCTCAAAGCCACCGTTTTGCAGATATTTATGTGAGTATCTTGTTTTATCAGTAGCAGCAACAGCGCTTAATTCAAATGCACCAAAGGTTGACATTAGCAGCACAAGTGCCATAAACAGTGATAACAGTTTTTTTGTTCTCTGCATAAATTTACCTCCGAGTTAATGTATGTTAATAGTAATCATTATATTAAAAAATCTAAAATCATTGACATTATATACCTATTAAAATGATATGTAAAGAAAAATTTAAAAAAAGTTTACAATTTTAAAAATATTGTATAACAATACAATTTATGTGATTTATTGCTAAAAATTTTCATACAAATTTGTGCAATTTAACATAAAAAAATAATGAAAAACTTTATTAAGTAATAATTACACAGACGAAAAAATAAGATTTAACGGTGATGAAAATGTTTAGTGCAATAATATCTGCTATCAGTGCAAACCTGATTTACTTCATTTTACACATTCAAAACACCTCCTCCTTCCCAAAGCCGTTAAGTCCTAAGGAGGAGACAGAGATGCTTGAGCGAATGAAGAACGGTGACAAAAATGCTCGTGGAATATTGATTGAAAGAAATTTAAGATTAGTTAGTCACATTATTAAGAAGTATTACTCAAAAACAAACGACACCGATGATTTAATCAGCATAGGCACAATCGGGCTGATTAAGGCAATAGACACCTTTAAAGCAGACAAGGGCACTCGCCTTGCAACTTATGCATCAAGGTGTATTGAAAATGAAATTTTAATGCATTTTAGAAGTGGTAAAAAGCAATCAAATGATGTGTATTTAAACGACACATTAGAGGTTGATAAGGACGGAAATCCGTTAACAATCGAGGACACAGTAAGCTGTGATGACGATTTGGCAGAGGATTTGGAAAAGAAGGTACAATGGGAAAAGGTTGCAGAAATTATTAAGAATATGGAGGATGAAAGAGAAAAGGAAATTATTATATTGCGATACGGTTTGAATAACACAAAACCCCTGACACAACGGGAGGTTGCGCAGAGGTTAAATATCAGCAGAAGCTATGTATCAAGAATTGAAAAAAAGGTGCTTAAGGATATTAAGAATATGGTTGAATAGTACCTATCTGACAAAGATGTTGCCACCGTTACAATCAATAGCAACAGTTAACGGAAAACGATTAAAGGTAAGCTCCTTAACCGACTCACAGCCTAAATCATCAAAGGCAATAACCTTGCAGTCGGTAATACATTTTGATGCAAGTGCACCTGCACCACCAATGGCACAAAGATAAACTGCTTTGTTGCGAATAATTGCGTCGCAAACAGCCTGATTCCTTTCGCCCTTGCCAATCATTGCAACTACACCACGGTCAAGAAAATCGGGAGCAAAAACATCCATCCTGCTTGAGGTAGTGGGTCCACAGGAACCGATAGCCAAATTCTCCGGTGCAGGAGTAGGCCCTGCGTAATAAATAACAGCATCCTTTAGGTCATAGGGCAGGTCCTTGCCATCGGCAATATATTGAGTAATTCTTTTATGGGCAGCATCACGGGATGTATATACCCTGCCTGAAAGAATTACCCTGTCCCCTGCCTTAAGCAAGGGAGCATACTCACGAAGCTGATTAGTATTAAGTGTATATTCCATTATCATTTACCTGATTTTAATTTTATATTTTCTTCCCTCAGCCTTTTATTTTCCTCCTCCAAAAGCTCAAGAGTTGCAATATTTTGCTTTAGCTCACGGCTAATGGATTTAAGCTGAAAGTCAAGATTAGAATTAACTATTTCAAGTCGCTGACACTCAAAGTTAACATCCTCAAGGGCAGCCATAAGACGAGAAATCTCGTTAATCAATTCCTGTATATCCTTTTTACTTGTCATATGCAGGTCCACTTTCTTATACTATGCAAGGGTGACCGACTAAACGGCCACCCTTTGATTATTATTAGCTGGCAATATCTACATCTTTTTCAAAGTAACGAGATCCAAACCAATGCTGCTTGATTGTATATTCCTTTTCAAGCTTTTCAATTTCGCTCTTGCTGTCTGCTGAAGTAAGTGCTTTTTCAGCATTCTTTTGCCATACTGTTTTATCGTTTGTACCTACAAAGTACATAATATGATAACCGAACTCAGTCTTAACAATAGCAGTATCTCCTGCCTTTCTGTCGGTGTCAAAGCACCAAGTGTTAAACGAGTTAACCATATAGCTTGTTACTACTTCCTGATAGATACCACCGTCGTCGGCATTACCGTCCTGTGAATTTTCCTTAGCAAGCTTTGCAAAGCCATCCTCTGTTTTATCCCATTTTGCAAGAATATTCTTTGCCTTTTCGTATGCTGCGCCCCACTGTGCATCAGTAGCATCCTTTGCTGATGTTGATTCATCATCAGTTTCCGGAGCAATGAGGATATGGCGAACATCAACTGTCTTTCTGTCTGAAAGAGATGCAGGTGCAATTACATATACAACAGTAGTGCTGTATTGCTTAATATCTCCTGCTTTTCTATCCTTGCTAAAGAGCCAATCAAGACCTGAATACTTAACCTCTTCATCCTCTGAATGCTCCTCGCCTTCCTCATGCTCATGAGCATCGGCAGTTGCAATAGCATAACCCTTGCTTTGAAGCCAAGCCTTTGTTGCACCGATTTCTGTTGAAAATGCAGGGTCTGCATATGATGTCTTATCAAATTTTTCTTTTGAATATTTTACACAGAGGTCTGCAAAATTTGAGCCGTCAGCAGAAAGCTTTGAAGCAAATTCCTTTGCCTTATCCTCGTTCTCGCACTCAAAAATCTTTGCATCAACAGTTTTAAGCTCGTCTAAATGCTCGTCCTTATACTTGTTAATGTCTTCCTTTGTATATTCTTTCTTTGCAGTAGTAGTATCGTTAAGCTCGTTTTGATAATTGGAAGCGATATACTGACGGGTAGATTCTGTACGGAATACTGATTCTGTAACACCTCTGCCCATTGCTCTTACAAGATAACCACTAAGGGTGTAGCCGTATTTTTCGGCATTTTCTCTATACTCTTTGATTGTATCATTAAGCTCTTGCTTTTGGTCGTCTGTAATCTCAGGCTCCTTGCCGTCATTAGCAGCAACAGCAGCAAGATAGTAGGTATATGTGTTTTCGATAGCATCAAGCACAAGCTGGTTCATATGAGCTGACCAGGAAATTGTTTTTTCTTTATTTGTTTCCTCGTCTGTGTATGTGTAATCCTGACTTGAAAACTTCTTACTGAAATCAACATCCAAGTCGTAATCAGCAGGGTCAAGACCGTACTGCACATACATATCCTTTTGGCTTTGAAGATTGTTATAAACAGTTGCAAAATAGAAGTTGTAGGTGCTAACCTTAATTTTTGCCTTGCTTTCGCCATTAGTAACAGTTACACCGGTAAGAGTTTGTGCAGGGATACTGAGAGAAGCGATGAAGCCCTTCCTTACAGCACCTGTTGCAACATATGTTACAAGAATTGCAACAACCAAAACAACACAAACAACTGACTTGATTATTGTTGCTGTGCGCTTTGCAACACCCTTTGTGCTGCCTACTGATGCATATGCATCTGAAAGCTTTTTAATCTTTGCGCTGATTTTGTCCTTCTTGGCACTGTCTGTTTCCTTGGCAAGCTCCTCCTTAAGAGCATCAATTTCAGCCTTAAGAGCAGTTCTCTTTTCCTCTGATTTTTTCTTTGCCTTAGCATTTTTTTGAGCTGCCTTTTCAGCCTTTTTTTGAGATTTATCCTTGCCCTCGCTTAAGCTTGCGCCTGTGAGCAAATCATCTTCTAATTGTTTCTTTGCCATACTTTTTTCATCCTTTATAAATAATAGAGATTTTTTTCAACAGTATTTTACAACATTATGAAAAATAATACAAGTGTTTTTGCAAATTGTGATTAGGCTAATGATTATTCGCCTTCACTTGCATTAGCTGCAGCTGCTGCCTTTTTTGCTGCAAGGTACTTTTCGTCTGCCTTTTGGATAACAGACAAATGCTCTCTAAGGTCAGCATCCTGAACAAGTCTTGTAAGCATATCATTACGCATATCGGTGATAATCTTACCCTCATAGGTTGGTCTATCGCTGATAAAGTACATAATGTGATAGCCGTAGTCAGATTTAACTATTTCGACATCACCGTATTTTCTTGACTTATCAGTTGACCAATTTTCAAAGGTTGGTACCATTTGACCAAGAGCAACATTCTCACACAAGCCACCGTAGCTGTCGCTGCTGCCAAGTGATGTTGATGCAGTATCGTCGCTGTTTGAGTCTGCCAATGCTGCAAAGGCTGCCTCGGTTTTTTCACCTGAATTATACTTTTCAAGAAGCTGCTTTGCTGTATTCTCTGCCTCTGCCCACTGCTCATCTGTATATTCCTGTTCAGTATCGTATTGTGATGAACCGTCCTCTGATTTAGGAGTAACAAGAATATGTCTTACAGTATATGTTTCATCCTCAAGGAGAGTCGGCTGCTCTGTTTTGAGAATTATATAGGCATAACCTGTTTCCTCATTAACATAATACTTAACTGTATCCGTTGGCTGATTTTCGTCAAACAGCCATTTGTTAATTTCTTCTCCAAAGGGAGATTCACTGCTGTAAATTGTTCCGTCTATATTGTTCATATAGTTTGAAATAGCATTTTCTCTTGCTTCCTTTTCGGTCAGCTTGTCATCCATCTCCATTGCGCTTTTAATATCTGCGTCAATATATTCTTTATAAGCAGTAGGTACTAAGGCTTTAATAGAATTCCTGTCGGTAATCTTTTTCATATACTCTTTTATTGTCTTTTCCGACTGAGCCTTAGTTTTGTCATCAGTTGTATCATAGGTACAAGCAAGATAGCTGAAGTTAATTTTATAATAATTGTCTTTATGCTCGTTAAAGTAATTCTTTATCTCTTTATCTGTTGGCTTAAAGTCAACTGCAACCTTGCCGGTATAATTTGTTGCCAAATAGAATTGCTCGATATAAAGCCTTACAGTATCCTCGGTGCAGTATTCGCCGAACACGCTTTCAATATATTCATCAAGAGAAATATTTTGCTCTGATGCTGATGATTTAAAGCCGTCAATCTGTTGCTCAATAGTTTCCTTTTGCTTATCGCTTAAGGTAATGCCTGCCTCCTTGGCAGCGTCACAATAAGCAAAATAAGTTCTTATCTGCTCCTCGGTTCTCTTTTTGAACAGGTCGAACCAAGAAATAGTAATACCGTTTTCATCGGTTGTATTTTGCTCTGAATAATCCTTTGTTAAGTCAAGGTCATAATAACCGTACTGAGCGTACTGTTCATACTGACTTGCTACACTTGAAAAATAAAGATTATAAAGACCTACACTGACATTATTATTATCAACGGTCATTGCAACACCGGCAGGATTGGCTTTGTCACCCTCCTTGCCGTTTGGCACTGTATTATAGCGAACACCCAAAACAACAAGTACTGCAATAACTACTGCCATAATTACTGCAAGAGGAATAAACTTCAAAAGCTCTTTTCCGGTTGAACTTGAATTATCGTTCTTATCTTCAGGCTCTTTCTTTAAAGCAACAGTCTTGTTTGCAGGCGTAATATTTATTTCGCCCTCAAACATATCGTCATTAAGTGTGGGAGCCTCTGCCTCAAACACCCAATTATCACCTGTTTCGTACTTAACTCCATCCCTTTCCTCAAGAGAGGAATCAAGAATTTCTGTTTCGTTAGAAGCAGTGCTTTCGTCATTATTCAACTCAACGGCTTCGTTAAGCTCTTTTTCTTTTTCGTCCATATTAACACCCCTATAAGAATATAAATACTAATAAATTATACTATACTTCACCAAACAATGCAAGAATAATAATTATATTTTGATGTAAATAAAATGTAAAAAATTTGTATATGTTCTGTATTCTATCAGTCAAATTTAGGTATATTTTTATTTTTCTTGAAAAAAGCAATATTATGTAGTATTATGTTGATACAGTATGACAATTAAAAATCTAACAATCATATGATTTGAGGTTAACATATGAAAGAAAAATTAAGTGATTTAAAGAATAAATACCGACAAAATCCCGGTTGGTATTGGCTTATGGCAACAATATTCCTTTTCCCTATTTTGCCTGAATATATAAGCCCTTTTATACTTTTTATCGGCTTTATTGTATTTAAGGTGCAATGGAGTCGTGAGGGCAGAAAGGCAAAGGTTGGCACACTGGGTAAGATGATGATGGGCTTTATGGCGCTGGCACTGGTCAGCACACTTTGGTCCAGCACAAAGCTTTCTTCATTTTCAACAGCAATGCTTTGGTGGGGAATGTTTTTGGTTCAGGTTATGATTTATAACCTTGCAAGAACAAGGCAGAGAATTGATAAGCTTTTATCCCTTATGGTTGTATCGGGTGCTATTAACGGTATTGTAAGCACTATTCAAATTGTTACATACACTCTTTACAGATTTGAGAAAATACCAAAAAATCTTGTTATGATTACCCCTTTTTATCGTATTCTTGACAAGGCAGTATATGGTATTCTCCCCTTTGAAATTAACACAAATATGTGGGTTACAAGAGCAAGTGGATTTTTCTCTAATCCTAATTTACTTTCGTCATATATGATACTTGTATTCCCTATTTCCATATACCTGTTCATCAACTCAAAAACCCATAAGCAAAGAGTATTCTATTGGTTTATGAATGTTTTGATTAGCTGTGGACTTAGCTCAACTATGACAAGGGCAGGCTGCTTTATTGCAATATTCGGCTGGATTTTTATGTTTATATTCCTTGCAAAAAAATACGCAAAGCCCATGCTGCAAATTTGTATTCCAACGATACTTGTTATCATACCGTCAATTTTAACAAGATACGGACTGATTTTCCAAACCGTCGGTCAATTCGGCAGTGGTAACGGTGGTGAGGAGGCAAAGCAATCATCTGCTGCTCACTTTAAAATTTGGGAAAGCCTGATAAATTATCTTACTACCCACATTAAAGCATTTTTTATAGGTCTTGGATTTGGTGTTGAGGAAACGGGTCAGGTGCTTTCAAGCTGCTATGACCTTAACAAGCCTCACGCACACAACTTTGTCCTTGAAACCTGGATGGAGTTAGGCGTTATCGGCGTTATCTTCCTATTTATAATATTGCTGTGCGCCTTTGGAAAGATGCTTGAAATCAACAAAAACAACGGTAAAAAATTCACTCTTGTATTTTGCGTTTTCACATCTATGATGACATATCTTGTATTTGGTCTTACGGACTACATTTTTAACTCACCAAAGCAAATTATACTTATGTTCATACTTTTAGGCTTAACACAGGCAATCAGCTACTGCTATGAAAAAACGATAATTAAGGACACTCACTCGCTGATAGAGGTTGCAGCGCTGGAAATTGAAAACACAATACACCAAAAATAAATATTTGATAAATGATATTAGCAGTTTAATTGAACAAAGGCTGTGATGCAGCAGATAGCATCACAGCCTTTGTTTTTTATGTTATTTAGATTTTGTTTCGCAGTATAGACAACGGTATGTTCCGTTATTATCCGTTAATTTAAAAATATGGTCGATAGGCTCGTTATTACAAATACAACGGGGGTTTGGGCATTTGATAATATTATTAAGCTGTGTAGGTAGGGATAATGTTCTTTTTTCAACCCTCTCGCTATTCTTAATAATATTTACGGTAGCCTGTGGCGCCACATAGGCAATCACATCTAAATCTAAATCAATAAGACTGTTAATCTTAATAATGTCCTTTATATTATTTTTTTGAGATTTAGCATTAGTGATAATTGCCACCTGACAGGAAAGGCGACCCAGGTTAAGTATTTTGTAAACCTCCATACCCTTACCGGCAGGGATATGGTCAATAACATAGCCGTTTTCAATAGCATCAATTTTCATTAAACAGCTCCTCCCCATTTAAGTAATGTAATGATAAGAGCCATACGAATATACTTGCCGTTAAGAGCCTGAACAAAGTATTTTGCTCTTGAGTCATCATCAACCTCTGTTGCAATTTCGTTAACTCTCGGCAGTGGGTGCATAATGGTTAAGTCGCCTTTTGCATTTTTAAGCTTTTCAAGGTCAAGAATAAAGGCATCCTTATGCTTGAGATACTCATCCTCTGAAAAGAAGCGTTCACGCTGAATACGAGTCATATAGAGAATATCCAGCTCCTCCATAACATCCTCCATAGCCTCAACCTCCACATACTGATGCCCACTTTTGTCAAGGACATCACTTTTTATGTAATCGGGCACAGAAAGCTCCTTTGGTGAAATAAGTACAAATTTAACATTTTTATACCTGCTCATTGCTTTAATCAGTGAGTGAACAGTTCTGCCGAATTTCAAATCTCCACACAAGCCCACTGTAAGATTATCAAAGGTACCCTTTTCACGATAAATGGTTAACAAATCGGTAAGTGTCTGTGTTGGGTGCGAGTGACCCCCGTCACCGGCATTGATAATCGGCACAGTACTGCGAAAGCTTGCAACTCTCGGAGCTCCCTCAAGAGGGTGACGCATGGCGATAATATCTGCGTAGCAGGACACCATCCTTGCTGTGTCCTCAACACTTTCACCCTTTGATGCAGATGATGAGCCTGCCTCGGAAAAGCCAAGAACATTACCACCAAGCTCCATCATAGCAGCCTCAAAGGAAAGACGGGTTCTTGTTGATGGCTCAAAGAAAAGTGTTGCCAGCTTCTTTCCGTCGCAAATATGTGCGTATTTTTCTTTATTATCAATTATCTCCATTGCAAGAGAAATCATATCATCAATTTCCTGCAAGGATAAATCTGTTGTATCAAGCAAATGACGCATAGTTAAATCCCTTTCTTATGCCTTTGCACCGTTAACTTCAAGATATTTTTTAATTCTATCTACATTTTCACGGTTAGCCTCGTCCTCCTCAAGATATTCAATAATATCATATACATCAACTACTGAATATACAGGGAAGCCGTACTCCTCACCAACCTCTGCGATTGCAGATTTTTCAGTTTGACCCTTTTCCTTACGGTCAACCATAACGAATGTTGCAGCAACCCTTGTACCCTCAAGCTTTGAAAGAATAGCCATACTCTCTCTGATTGCAGTACCGGCAGTAACAACATCCTCAACAATAACGATTTCCTCACCGTTAGTTGGCTTATAGCCTACAAACACACCACCCTCGCCGTGGTCCTTTTCTTCCTTTCTGTTAAAGAAGAAGGGCACATCAAGTCCTTCCTTTGCAAGAGCAACTGCAACAGAAACGGCAATAGGAATACCCTTATATGCAGGGCCGTAAAGCACTGCTTTTTTGTTACCTATTTTATCAAAATAAGCCTTTGCGTAAAACTCTCCCAGCTTTTGAATTTGCTCGCCTGTTTTAATGTCGCCTGCGTTGATAAAGTAAGGAATTTTTCTACCACTTTTTGCAGTAAAATCACCAAACTTCAACACGCCTGCATCCTCTAAAAATTTGATAAATTCTCTTTTATATGCTTCCATCGTTTTCTCCTTATCCTACAAATTCTTCAACGCAGCGTCTGTATGCAGCAACCGGATCATCAGCAGCTGTGATAGGTCTGCCTACAACGATATAATCAGAGCCGATTTCCTTTGCTTTTGCAGGAGTTGTAACTCTAACCTGATCGCCTACATCACCGTCTGCAAATCTAACGCCCGGTGTTACAGTCATAAACGAATTGCCACAATTATCCTTAACCATACCTGCTTCGAGTGGAGAGCATACAACACCGTCAAGACCTGCTGCCTTTGCATTTTCTGCATACTTAACGATAGTATCGTTGATTGATGCGTTAATCAAAAGCTCATTTTGCATCCTTTCCTCGCTTGTTGATGTAAGCTGGGTAACGGCAATAAGGAGTGGACGGGTGCCGTCCTCTCGTGTTAAGCCCTCAATAGCAGCCTTCATCATATCAATAGTGCCTGCTGCGTGAAGATTTGTCATATCAACATCAAGCCTTGAAAGCACTGACATAGATTTTTTAACGGTATTTGGAATATCGTGAAGCTTAAGGTCAAGAAAAATCTTGTGTCCCCTCTTCTTAATCTCCTTAACAATTGACGGACCCTCTGCGTAATAAAGCTCCATACCGATTTTAACAAAGGGCTTTTCGTCGGTGAATTTGTCAAGAAAATCAAATGTTGCCTGTGCTGAAGAAAAGTCACAAGCGATAATAACATCCTTACCCATTAGTCAATCACTCCTATAATATCACTTATTTTATCAATACCGAGTCTTTCGCATTCAAGTGGAAGTGACTCGATTATATTCTTGCAGGCATACGGGTCAACTAAATTTGCTGCACCAACCTGAACGGCAGTAGCACCGGCCATCATCATTTCAATAACATCCTGTGCTGATGATACGCCACCACATCCCATAACAGGAATATTACACGCCTTTGCTACCTGATAAACCATCCTTACTGCCACAGGGAAAACTGCATCACCACTAAAGCCACCCATTTTGTTGGCAATAACACTCTTGCGTGATTTTATATCAATACGCATACCAAGCAAGGTATTGATTAGGCAAATTCCGTCTGCGCCTGCCTCCTCACAAGCCTTTGCAATAGCAACGATGTCAGTTACATTTGGTGATAGCTTGATATAAACAGGCTTTGTTGTTACAGCCTTAACTGCTCTTGTTACCTGAGCAGCACATTCCGGTGATGTACCAAAGCTCATACCACCTCCGTGAACATTAGGGCAGGAAACATTAACCTCTAAAATTCCCACCTGCTCCTGCTTATCGAGAAGCTGACAGGTGTAGGCATAATCATCTACGGAAAAGCCGGATACATTGGCAATAACAGGCTTATGGAAATACTTTTTCATTTCCAGTAATTCGTGCTCAATAACATGGTGAACACCGGGATTTTGAAGTCCTACTGCGTTAATCATACCTGAGGTACATTCTGCAATTCTCGGTGTTGGGTTACCAAAACGAGCATCTCTTGTTGTGCCCTTAAAAGAAAAAGAGCCGAGAATATTTATATCGTAATAATCCTTAAACTCCTTACCGAAGCCAAAGGTACCGGATGCAGGCACAACAGGATTGTCCATTTTCATTCCCGAAAGATTAACTGATAAATCTACCATATGATTTCCTCCCTTTCAAGCACGGGACCGTCCTTGCATATACGCTTGCTGCCGTATTTTGTTTTACAGGAGCATCCCATACAAGCACCAAAGCCACAGCCCATCCTTTCCTCAAAGGAATACTGACCTGATGTTTTTGCCTTGTTTTCAATAGCCTTGAACATTGGCATTGGTCCACAGGTATAGAAATAGTCATAATCATCAGGGAAGGCATCTGTAACAAAGCCTTTGATGCCATATGAGCCGTCAACAGTTGTTACTCTGACCTCACAGCCAAGAGCCTTAAACTCCTGCTCATAGAACACCTCATCCCTTGTGTTAAATCCGATAATTACAACAGGCTTTTGACCGTCATCAATAAGCCTTTTAGCCAAAAGGTACATTGGTGGCACACCAACGCCTCCACCGATAAGCAGAGGCTTGGTTGATTTTGTAATATCGTAGCCGTTACCAAGACCTGTTAACACATCAAGCTCTTCGCCAATCTTCATATCAGACATTTGCTCTGTGCCCTTACCAACCACCTTATAGATAATGGTAATGGCATCATCGCTGCAATCACATACGGAAATAGGACGGCGAAGATATTTACCTGAAAGCTTGATATTTATAAATTGACCGGGAGCAGTAATATACTGTGTATCACCCTGTAAAATCATTTTATAAACATCCTTGGCAATTTTTTCGTTTAAAATAATTTTATAAATACTTTCTTTATACATAATAAACTCACTTATTCTGCGTCTATGGTTGATACGCCAAGGGTTATTTCCTCAAGGACATCAAGGAGTACCTTTACTGTATCAAGAGATGTGAACATAGTAACATTATTTTCAACTGCTGCACGCCTGATTTCAGAGCCGTCTGAGTGAGAGTCGCCTGCGTTAATATCTATTGTGTTGATAACATATGCAATATGACCCTGGCGCAGTGCAATCAAAATTTCGTCACTGTCGTCAACAGTAAGCTTTTGACGAACTCTTGTGCGAATACCGTGTGACTTAAGGTATTTTGCCGTACCCTCTGTTGCCTCGATATTAAAGCCTAAATCATAAAAACGCTTTACAAGGGAAAGGGCTCTCGGCTTATCCTGATCGGCAATAGTAACTAAAACAGTACCGTAGTTAGCAACATTCAAGCCGGAGGCCTGAATTGCTTTATATAAAGCCCTTGTGAGCTTTTTGTCATAGCCTATTGCTTCACCGGTTGACTTCATTTCCGGTGAAAGATATGTGTCCATACCCTTAAGCTTTGAGAAGGAGAAGGCAGGCGCTTTAACATACCAACGCTCCTTTTCCTTGGGATACACCTCTTTTATACCCTGCTCCTTAAGAGAGTGACCGAGGATAACCTGTGTAGCAATATGTGCCATAGGAACAGAGGTTGCCTTTGATAGAAACGGTACGGTTCTTGATGAACGAGGGTTAACCTCAATTACAAAAACATCGTCATTGTCGTCTGCAATAAACTGGATATTGAACAGACCTATAATACCGATTGCTTTACCAAGCTTAACGGTATAGTCGATAATTTTATCCTTAACCGACTGTGGTACGGAGAAGGTTGGGTAGATGGAAATTGAGTCACCTGAATGAACACCTGTTTTTTCTACATGCTCCATAATACCGGGGATGAATACATCCTCGCCGTCACATATAGCATCTACCTCTAACTCCTTACCCATAATATATTTATCAACAAGCACCGGCTGCTCTGTATTTATTTCAACAGCAGTTTGCAGATAATGACGGAGTGATTCCTCGTTAGCAACAATCTGCATTGCACGACCACCTAATACGAAGGACGGACGAACCAGCACAGGATAGCCGATTGATGCTGCAACACGGACACCCTCCTCAATATCGGTAACAGCCAAGCCCTTTGGCTGTGGAATACCAAGCTCCTCCATAACCTTTTCAAAGCTGTCTCTGTTTTCTGCTCTGTCGATAGCCTGAACGTCTGTACCGATAATCGGTACACCAAGGGCATCAAGTGGTGGTGCAAGGTTAATTGCAGTTTGACCACCTAACGAAACAACAATGCCTTCTGGATTTTCAAGAGTAATAATATTCATTACATCCTCAACGGTAAGAGGTTCAAAATAAAGCTTGTCTGATGTGGTATAATCGGTTGATACTGTTTCAGGGTTATTATTGATGATAATAGCCTCGTAGCCGGCATCACGAATTGACCAAATTGCGTGAACGGTGGAATAGTCAAATTCAACACCCTGTCCGATACGGATAGGACCTGAGCCTAAAACTATAATCTTTTTTCTGTCTGAAACGATCGACTCATTTTCCTGCTCGTATGTTGAATAGAAATACGGCACATAGGAATCAAACTCTGATGCACAGGTATCTATCATTTTATAAACAGGCATAATTCCGTTATCTTTTCTTAAACGGAAAATCTCTGCAGGAGTCTTGCCCCAAAGCTTGCCGATAAATTCATCGGAAACACCCATTTTCTTAGCGTCTTTAAGAGCTTCAATACTGCATTGATTATCTTTAATATAACCCTCAAAATCAACAATGTTCTTGAATTTTTCAAGGAAGAACATATCAATTTTTGTGGCGTTGTAAATTCTTACAAGATCAACGCCTAAGCGAATTAGCTGTGCAATGGCAAATAATCTGTCATCGGTGCCGTTTTTGATATATTTCAAAAGCTCTTCCTCTGAATAATCATCGAACTTTTTATCATAAAGATGACAAACGCCTGTTTCAAGAGAACGAACTGCTTTAAGCAAGCTTTCCTCCATTGTTCTGCCGATTGCCATAACCTCACCGGTAGCCTTCATTTGAGTGTTAAGGGTGTTATTTGCATCAGCAAATTTATCAAATGGGAAACGGGCAATCTTTGTAACAACATAGTCAAGAGTAGGCTCAAAGGAGGCAGGAGTATTAGCAATAGGAATTTCGTTAAGATACATACCTACTGAAATCTTTGCAGATACACGGGCAATAGGATAGCCCGACGCCTTTGATGCAAGAGCAGATGAACGAGATACTCTTGGGTTAACCTCTATCAAATAATATTGGAAGGAGTGTGGGTCAAGTGCAAATTGAACATTACAGCCACCCTCAATCTTAAGCTCTCTGATAATTCTTAATGCAGAATCACGGAGCATTTGATACTCTTTATTAGTAAGTGTTTGTGACGGAGCAACAACAACAGAGTCACCTGTATGAACACCGACAGGGTCGATATTCTCCATATTACAAATGGTGATTGCAGTATCGTTTGCGTCACGCATTACCTCGTATTCAATTTCCTTATATCCTTTAATACTCTTTTCCACAAGGACCTGATGAACAGGAGAAAGAGCAAGGGCATTTTTCATTAAAAGAGTGAACTCCTCCTCATCATCGGCAAAGCCACCACCTGTACCACCTAATGTGAAGGCAGGACGAAGGACAACGGGAAAGCCGATTCTTCTTGCTGCGTCAAGTCCCTCCTCTAAGGATTCGGCAATTTCCGACGGGAGCACAGGCTCACCTAAGCTTTCGCAAAGCTCCTTGAAAAGCTCTCTGTCCTCTGCTCGCTCGATTGCCTCAAAGTTAGTACCGAGAATTTCTACATCACATTCCTCAAGCACTCCTTTTTTTGCAAGCTGTACTGCAAGGTTAAGACCTGTTTGTCCACCAAGGGAAGGCAGAATTGCGTCAGGTCTTTCGTGACGGATAATGCGAGCCACATATTCAAGATTAAGAGGCTCCATATATACCTTATCGGCTATATCGGTATCTGTCATAATTGTTGCAGGGTTTGAGTTGATGAGCACAACCTCATAGCCCTCCTCACGCAATGCAAGGCAAGCCTGTGTGCCTGAATAGTCAAATTCGGCAGCCTGTCCAATTACGATAGGACCTGAACCGATAACAAGAATTTTGTGTATATCTGTTCTTTTAGGCATTGTTGTTAACCTCCTTTTCCATCAATAAAATAAACTCATCAAAAAGATATGAGCTGTCCTGTGGACCGGGTGCACTCTCCGGATGGTATTGAACGGAAAACAGCTTGTTTTCCTCTGACTTAACACCCTCTGCCGTTTCATCAAGCAGATTCTTATGAGTAAGAGTAAGTGGTGTTCCCTCCAGTGATTTTAAATCAACTGCGTATGAGTGGTTCTGTGAGGTTATTTCAATTTTGCCGTTTTGAATATTCATAACAGGATGATTACCACCTCTGTGACCGAATTTCATCTTAAAGGTTGATGCACCAAGTGCAAGTGAAATCATTTGGTGACCAAGGCAAATACCGAATATGGGAAGCTTGCCCTTAAGCTCACGAACAACATTGATAACCTCCTGAACATCCTCCGGATTGCCCGGTCCGTTTGAAAGGAAAAGTCCGTCAGGCTTCATATTCAGGATTTCCTGGCTTGTTGTATTATAGGGCACAACCGTAACATTACAACCCTTTTCGTTAAGGCTTCTTATAATATTATGCTTAATGCCGCAATCAATGGCAACAACATCATACTTATGATTGGGAGTTCTTGAATACCAGCGTTTTTTACAGCTGACACGGGAAACCATATCTGTTGGAATAACATAGTCACGAACTCTTTTTAATGCCTCATCATATGGTACATCGGCATTACAAATTATGACCTTTTGTGAGCCTTCATCACGAATAATTCTTGTAATCATCCTTGTATCAACACCACTGATACCGGGTATATTATATTCGTCTAACACCTCTGACAGAGTTTTTGTGTAACGGAAGTTAGACGGTAAATCGTTATACTCACGAACTATAAGACCACCCATTGTAGGTACTTTTGTTTCGTAATCCTCATCGTTAACACCGTAGTTGCCGATAAGAGGATATGTCATACATACCATTTGATCGGTATAGCTTGGGTCGGAAATAATCTCCTGATAACCTACCATTGAAGTGTTAAATACAATCTCGTTAATTGCTTCAACATCTGCACCAAAGCCATAGCCGTAAAATTCCTGTCCGTTTTCAAGAACAATTTTTTTATCAAACGCCTTCATAAACTATCTCCCCTCTGTATATTGTTAAAAGGTTTTCACCCTGTAATTCCCAATCTTTAAACGGTGTTGCCTTGCCCATTGACACAAAGTCATTAGGGTTAACCGTCCATTTTTTGTCAGCATCAAGCAGAGCTAAGTCAGCAACTGCACCCTCCTTAATTTCTCCACCCTCAATACCGAAAATCTCTCTTGGGCGAACTGACATAATTTCAACTAATTTTTCAAGAGTGATTACTCCTGTTTTTACAAGCTTAGTGTTAAGCACTGCAAATGCTGTTTCAAGTCCCACAACACCCATTGCAGATTTTTCAAGTCCTTTTGACTTTTCGTCCATTGAATGGGGTGCATGGTCGGTGGCGATAACATCAACCGTTCCGTCTATGATACCCTCTATAAGCGCATCCCTGTCCTGTGCTGAACGAAGTGGAGGATTCATCTTAAATCTGCCGTCCTCCTGCAAGTCCATATCGCACATTGTCAGGTAATGAGGTCCTGTTTCACAGGTGACATTAACACCCCTTGCCTTTGCTTTTCTTATAATATCTACACTTTCCTTTGTGGAAATGTGGCACACATGGTACTGACATCCGGTCTCCTCTGCCAAAATACAGTCACGCTCAATCTGCTCCCACTCGGATTGAGAGCAAATACCTTTGTGGTTATGCAATCGTGCATACTCGCCCTGATGAATATATCCACCGTTAAGCAGACTGTTAACCTCACAATGAGCCGAAATAATTTTATTAAGTCGTGCACATTCTGTCATTGCCTTACGCATTACATCATCATCCTGCACACCTGTTCCGTCATCGGAAAAGCCCACCACATCGTCAGAGATTGATTTAAAATCAATTACCTCTCCTTTTCCTGTGCGACCCTTGGTAATTGTGCCAAAGGGTAAGACCTGAATAACAGCGTCCCTTTTGATAATATCTGTTTGAGCCTTAAGACCGTCAATGCTATCAGGGGCAGGATTAAGATTAGGCATGGTACAAAGAGTGGTATATCCTGCTCTTGCACCTGCAAGAGTGCCTGTTTTAACAGTCTCCTTATAAGAAAAACCGGGCTCACGAAGATGTGTATGAACATCAACGAAACCCGGAATTAAAAAATACTTACCCTGTGCGTCAAGGACTTTGTCTGCGTTAATTGATGAAATAGAAATACCAAGGCTATGAATTTTACCGTTTTGGATAAAAACATCTAACTTTTTAAATGTTTTGTCAACATATGTCAAAGCATTTTTTATAAGCAAAGTCATAACTGAATTCCCTTTCATATTATTTGATGAAGATAATCTCCACAAATTCAATTCATTATAATATATAACTGCAATTAAGTCAATAAATATTTATACAAAAACACACAAAATTCAGCTAATTATTTTTAATAAATTCAATTAGCTTTAATTTATCGTTTTCAACCTTACCGTCAATAACTGCATTAAGGATTATATTAAGACATTCGCCAATCTCTTTACCCTTATAGCCAAGTGCAATTATATCATTACCGTTTACTGCTAAATCCTTAACGCTAAACGGCTCACCCTGTGCAATGATAGTGTTTATTCGGCTTTCGGTAATATTTAATTTTTCAAGCTCCGTCTGCGTCATTTCAGGATTTTGTGCCAGCTTATCGGCACGCTTAACCTCTACTAAATCACGAAGCTGTGCCTCGCCCACTCTTGACAGCCACCTTTTAATTTTTTTCTCGTCTGTACCTATATGCATATCGTGAATAGGCACTAAAGACATTACACGATTATAAATCTCATTAGACACCTTAAAGCGTTTGAGGACACTCTCGGCATAATATGCACTTATTTGCTGGTGACCTCTAAAATGGTCAACGCCTAATGCATCGGTAGTTCTTGTATAAGCCTTGCCTATATCGTGAAGGAGCATTGTCAGGCGAAGTGACAGGTCCTTGGGTGCGCTCTCTACCGATTTACAGGTATGCTCCCAAACATTGTATATATGCCAATTAGTGTTTTGGGGTACATTGAATATTGCTTGAAGTTCCGGAATAATAACAGCAATAATATCCCTGTATTCAACAAGAGTGTTAAATACATTATCGCCTAAAAGAAGCTTGGATAATTCTGCAAATAATCTTTCAACAGATACATTTTTCAGCAGCTCTTTATTATCGAACAGGGCTTTTTTTGTTTTGCTCTCAATTTCAAAGGACAAAACAGATGAAAAGCGAATTGCTCTCATTATTCTTAAGGCATCCTCTTTAAACCTTGCATCAGGGTCTCCCACTGCTCTTATGAGTTTATCTTCTATATCCTGCTGACCACCGAAGGCATCTACTATTCCCCTACTGTCGTTATAAGCAAGGGCGTTTATTGTAAAATCACGCCTTGATAAATCCTCCCTGAGATTCGTTACAAATGACACATTTTCGGGATGGCGACTGTCTAAGTAGCTGCCATCGGTACGATAGGTTGTAATTTCATAGCTTTCGTAATCAAGCAAGGCAGTAACAGTACCGTGCTTTAAGCCGGTTTCAATAAACCTAATATGGTTATCGGTTAATATTTGCTCTATCTCGAAGGGAGTTGCAGAGGTGGCAATATCAACATCGTCACAGCCTCTGCCCAGCAAATAATCACGGACACAGCCACCAACGGCATACGCCTCATATCCCTGCTGCTCAATAACAGAAATCAGTTTTTTAGCATTATTTGATAATGTCACCTTCTCACCCCTTTTAAGAAA
Source organism: uncultured Clostridia bacterium (assembly GCA_946002045.1). Taxonomy (GTDB): domain Bacteria; phylum Bacillota; class Clostridia; order Oscillospirales; family Acutalibacteraceae; genus Eubacterium_R. The sequence goes on from CAMFYM010000001.1 coordinate 25,716, forward strand.
AAATTACTATTTTTATTTTAACATCTAAATCGGCATAATACAAGTATGAGAATGTTTTTTAATTATTTATTTGTTGCAATAATCGGTGGCTTTGGCTACTGTCTTATAGAGATAATTTGGAGAGGAAGAACTCATTATTCTATGTTTTTTGCAGGGGCAATAATCCTTTGTGTTTTTTATTTTATCAGCATAAATTATTCACTGCCGTTATGGAAAAAGTGTATCATAGGAATGTTGATTATAACGGTAATTGAGCTTGCCATAGGCGTAGTTTTTAATATTATGCTTGGTGAAAATGTTTGGGATTATTCAAATATGCCACTTAATTTTTTGGGTCAGATTTGTGTTCCGTTTTCACTGCTGTGGCTATTGCTTTCCGGTGTGGCATTTAAGATTATAGATGTAATAAAAAGAGTGTTGATTTAACAGAATTATCAACACTCTTAATTTATTCAAACTCAATTTTTACAGGATTTTTCTTGTTGAATTTTTCTAACTCCTCTTTAAGCAGACTTATTTCGTCCTCACTTAACAAATCCTTTTCCTCCGGATAATCCCATCGGTCAAAGGGATTAGACTTGGTGCAAAGCATTTTGCCGTTAGATAATTCCCAAGGAAATTCAATTATTTTTCTCTTATTTTTAACAAAGTACAAAACGCCTGTGCTGCCATTTGATATGTTTTTAAAATAAGCAAGGCTGTTTGCCTCCTTCATTAAAATCCTAATCTGCTGGTCAGGTGGCAGCTTCCTAAACTGACTGCGATTTATTAAAGGGAAAATCACAATACCTAAGGCTGCCAAAATCAATATGATAATTATAATTTTTACTGCTGTCATAGGCTCACCTGTTATTTAAAATACATATAGTACTGACATTTAATCATACCGTTATAAAGCTTTCTTCTTTTATCTGCTTTTCTGCCAAAAACCTTTTCAAACTCCTCGTCAGGAGAAATAATACCGTAAGACCAGCCGTATTTGGAAACAAAGCTTTCTCCCATAGATTTATAAAGCTCCTCTGCCTTTTTTATATCAAGCATACGCTCACCATAGGGTGGGTTGGTAATAAGTGTCCCCTTTTCTGTTGTAGGAGTAAAGAGCCTAACATCCCTTTGTTCAAGATGAATAAACCTGTCCACCTTAATTCTTTTTGCATTATTCATTGTCAGCTCAAGAGCGTGAGGGTCAATATCACTGCCAAAGGCTGTAAAATCAGTATCGGTTTTAATTAAGTCGTGACATCTTTCTCGTTCACTAATCCATGCAGACTCAGGAATAAAGCCCCAACGGTCACACTCAAAATTCCTGTTAATCCCGGGGGCAATATTATTAGCCATCATAGCACCCTCTATTAGAATTGTGCCACTACCACAGCAAGGGTCATAAAGGGTGTGATAATGACGAAGTCTTGATAAATTGCAAAGTGCAGCAGCCAGTGTTTCTCTGATAGGTGCATCGTTAGACTCCGGACGGTAACCTCTTTTATGAAGACCTCTGCCTGATGTATCAAGCATAATTGTGACCTGATTCTTCATAATAGAAAACTGTATTTGATGAACAGGTCCCGTTTCCTCAAACCAAGATGTATTATAGTCTGCTTTAAGTGATTCAACCACTGCTTTTTTTATAATCTTTTGGCAATCGGGAACAGAATGAAGTTCTGAATTTATGCTATATCCTTTAACAGGAAATGTATCGGCAGAGCCTATAAACTCCGACCAAGGCAACGATTTAACACCTTGAAACAGCTCTTCAAAGGTTACTGCGTTAAAGGTGTCAAGAACAATCAAAATCCTTTCGGCATATCTGCTGTTTATATTTGCTCGGCATAGTATATTCTCGTCACCCTCAAAAAATACTCTGCCGTTTTGAGCAGACACATTTTGTGCCTCCATAAATTTCAGCTCATCTGCCACCAAGCTCTCTAATCCTAAAAGGCAGGGTGCAACCATTCTTAAATACATAATCTTGTTCCTTTAAATAATTTTACTTGCGTGTCTTGTTACATGACAGCCTACATTAACTGCAACAGGAAGTCCTGCAATGTGAGTTGGGTATGTTTCAATATTAACACAAAGAGCAGTTGTTAAGCCACCAAAGCCCTGTGGACCAATGTTAAGGTTGTTAATTTTATCAAGCATTTCCTGCTCCATTTGAGCATAAAAATCATCATCGTTTCTTTTTGAAACGCTCCTGCAAAGTGCCTTTTTTGCAAGGATTGCACTATACTCAAAATCCCCACCTATACCGACACCGATAACAACAGGCGGACAAGGGTTAGAGCCTGCAGCTTTTACTGTATCCACAACAAAATCAACAATATCCTCTCTTTTTGCAGAGGGTGTGAACATTTTAAGTCTGCTCATATTTTCGCTTCCAAAGCCCTTGGGCGCAGCAACAATTTTTATTTGCTCACCATCTACAATAGATGTGTGAATAACAGCAGGAGTATTATCGTTAGTATTAACTCTGCTTTTAAACGGGTCGGACACAACAGACTTACGAAGGAGTCCGTCAATATATCCCTGTCTTACACCCTCGTTAACTGCTTTCTCAAAGGAATTACCCACAATATGAACATCCTGTCCTATTTCTGCAAAAATAACAGCCATACCTGTATCCTGACAGACAGGTATATCAAGCTCCTTGGCAGCATCAATATTAGCCTGCAAATCCGATAAAATTGATTTTGCAGTTGAATTATTCTCAATCCTTTGACGGCAGGAGATACAATCCACCAAATCATCAGGCAAGACCTTGTTGGCACTTATTACTAATTCCCTGACTGTATCGGTAATTACACTTGCGTTAATCTCTCTCATATCTAAACCTCATAACATCATAAAAAAAGACCGAGCAAGTCGGTCTTAAATTTATTATTCCGTGGCTGAAATATCGTAAAAAACAGTTTCGTCTGATTTTACATAGCCCTCTTCACGAGCCTTTTGCTCAATATAATCATCCTTGTTATCGCTGTTAAGAACAGCCTCCAGCTCTTCGTTAATTTTTTCCTGCTCCTCCAGCTTGGCTGCAACCTCCTGCTTTTGAATTTCAAGTCGTTTTATATCGGAATTTTGGTTGGCAATCTTGATACCGAAAAGAGCAAACACTACTGCTAATGCAACAATAAGGGCTACCATTGTTAAATTCTTTTTTGAAGCAGCAAATTCCTTAAAGGAAAATTTCTTCTTCCTTGCTTTCTTTTCCATCCTCGGTCACCTTAACATCCTTTTTAAATAAAGAAACAGTTTTAACATATTTATTATAATATATATGCCACTTTGATTGCAACTGTTTTTTAAAACTTTTAAGCAGATTTTTCATTTTATTCATCATTCGTTTTAAGCCGACTGATAGTTTTATTTCAATACCTTTTGTAACATAGCCTAAGGTAAAAATATAAAGCAAAAAGCCAATAAAAATAAATATGAAATTTATTGTTCTTAACGAACCGTTTTGGAATATAAGGAAATAAGAAAACACTGTAAATGCAGAAATAATCCAAAACAAAAAATCAAATACAAATTTATCGTTAAAGGTTAATCTTAATAGCCTTGATATGTCATAAAGCAGACCTAATGCACAACCGACAACAACAGCATAAAACAGTGACTCAGCCACCGAACAGCCTTTTAGCAAGAGAGGACTTGGTGACCTTTTCGTTATAGATTAGTGCACTTATTTTACCACTGACGGCCAATAGCTTTGATTCGATGCTTAGCTCCTCAATATGAAGCTTTTCGCCTTTAATATTTAACTCTCCGAAATCACAGGATGCAATTATTTCCTGCTCATTAAAGGCTTCAACATCATTTATCCCCGTTACTGTAAGACTTGACCTATCGCAAAGTGTTAAGGTATGCTGTGTTTCGTTTTCCATAAAAAAATCACCTGCAAATAAATATGCAGGCGAAAGGGAAAATATTATAAAATCTCGTACATTTTTAGTGCGTCTTCCTTAAGTGCATGCTCCGACACAGCAAGCACACGATATGTTTTTGTGTTAGTGCCTAATGAAATTTTAATAACATCCCCCACCTTAACATCGTAGGAGGCACGAGCAATTTTGTTATTAACCTCAACCTTGCCGGCGTCGCAGGCTTCGTTAGCAACAGTACGCCTTTTTATAATTCTTGACACCTTTAAATACTTATCTAATCTCATATTTATTCAACCTAATTTTAAAAAATCAGGCACCGAATATATCGGTGCCCTTGAAATCAAAACTTATTTTACAGCGTCCTTAAGAGCTGAACCAGCCTTGAATGTTGGAACCTTTGACTCAGGAATTGAGATAGGTGCCTTTGTAAGTGGGTTAATACCTGTGCGAGCTGCACGAGTCTTAACTGCGAATGTACCAAAGCCAACGATTGAAACCTTATCACCGTCAGCAAGTGCATCCTTAACTGCATCTAATACTGCTGTTACTGCAGCGTCAGCGTCCTTCTTTGAAAGCTCTGCCTTTGCAGCTACTGCTGCTACGAGTTCTGTTTTATTCATTTAAAATTCCTCCGTTTTGCTGTTACCAGCTAATATTTCTTTTGCATCATCCCACAACAAATCAAGCTCCTCTATTGAAGAATCCTTCATTGAAATCCCTTTTTCCTTTGCTAATTGCTCAACAATGGTAAATCTTTTAATAAACTTATCTGTTGCACCTGTCAAGGCTTCCTCGCTATCAACGCCGATAAACCTTGCCACATTAACGCAGGAGAAAAGGACATCGCCAAATTCTTCCTCAATTTCAGACTGACTGTTATGTTCAACTGCAATAATTAACTCGTTAATCTCTTCATTAACCTTTGAAAAGGCACCCCTTGAATTATCCCAATCAAAGCCAACCTTTGCTGCCTTGCTCTGTACCTTTTGGGCACGCATTAAGGCAGGAAGCTCTTTAGGAACGCTTGACATATACTGACCTTGAGATTTAATACCCTTAAGGCTTTGCTTAACGGCATCCCAGCTTTGTAACGCTTCGTCAGCATTGTTAGCCTTAACCTCTCCAAAAACATGTGGATGGCGAACGATTAACTTTTGACAAATATCGTTACAGACATCGTCAAAATCAAAGGTGCCTCTTTCTCGCTCCATTTCGCAATGGAGGGCAACCTGAAGAAGAATATCTCCTAATTCCTCCTTAAGACCGTCAGTGCTTTGCTGATTGATAGCCTCAATAACCTCATATGCTTCTTCAATCAAATTCTTTTTGATTGAGCTATGAGTTTGGGCTCTGTCCCAAGGACAGCCATCCGGTGACCTTAGCAATGTGACGATTGAAATTAAATCATCAATACCGTACTTTTCTTTAAGTTCAAGCTCAACTGCCAAAATATCACCACTTTCGATTAACTTGTCTAAATAGATAATACAATAGAAAGGGTAAAATTTCAAGTATTTATGGATAATTTTTATATTATTTTAAAGATTTTAGGTCACTAAATGTGACACAATTCATCAAAATCAAAAGAAAAATATACAAAATCAGGGAAAAGCCACCACACAACACAAGCATCAACGGTGAATTTGTGCTGCTAAAAAACGATTGACGAAATGAATTTGTAACGAAAAATACAATTCCTCCACAGACGATAGGCTTTACAAACACCTGAACGGCATTGATTTTTATCTTAGTATTTTTCTTTATGGTTACGATATTCCAAACAACAATAATCAAGTACCCTGCCAGATTTGATACTGCGCTGCCGATAATATTTATTTCGTCATTAGTGATTAAAGCAAAATTCAATGCTACTCTAACTATTGCAGACAGGATAAACGGTGGTATGGTGGATTTTGCATAGCCCAATCCCTGCACGCAATAGACAGTGGTTGTGGCAACACAGCAGGGTAAAATTGTAACACCAAGGGCGAAAAGTATTCTGCCTGCATTACTGATAATATCCTGACTGCTGCTGTAAAACAGGCAAAGCAAATCGTTATAAAACAGCGACAGACAAAAGCCACCAAGAGTAGAGAGAATAACGGAATATTTAAAAATACTGTTTATTAAGGAAGAAAATCTTTCTCTGTTATTCTCATAGGCAGAGTTTACGGCAGGCACTGCCACCACGCCAAGCACCATTACTATTGCAGGCACAAGGTTTTTAAAATCAAGTGCCACTGCGTACATTCCAAGTACATATGTATAAACATCATCACCGGTGGTTGAAAACACATTTGCAAGATATTGAGCGTCACATCGTGACAGGCAGAATTGAATTGAGGCAGTGTCAAAAAAGTTGGCAATGCTTTGAACAACCGTTGCACCCACAAGACCTACACTGCATGATAACAGCTGATTATAGGCTGATTTTACATCTACTCTTTCCTTTGGCAGATCACTGTATTTTTGACTTGTATATATCATAGCAAAAATATATCCTGCCATACTGCCCAGCGTTACACCCAGCATTGCAAAGGCAGAGGAAATAGGATAAATCATTGACAATGCCTGCTGCTTGCTGAAAGCAATTACTCCAAGTACTCTTTGAGTTGAATAATAAATATTAAGTAAATATTCCAAGGAGTGCTTTGCAAACAGTAATCCGAATACTAATTTAAACAAAGCCTCTATTGTTTGACTGACAGCAGTTGCCTTCATATCAAGAAAGCCCTCTGCAAAGGCTCTGTGACCTGCACAAAGACAACTGAAAAACACTGACGGTGCTATTGCAAGTATTGTGAAAAGGCTATTAGGAGAGGCAGAAATATTTGACGAATAAGGCTTTGCCATAGCTAAAATAAACACAAGGCTGATTACTGCTACAATAAAGAATAATCTTTTTGACGCAAGGCGCAACGCCTTAACCTTAAGTCTATCTCCCCTTGCATCATAGGAGCTGACAAGTCTTGTTAAGGCTATTGGAAAAGCACCCATTGTTAACGCATAAACAGGCATAGACAAATTATAAGCAATATTAAAATATCCTCTGCCTGTTGCTCCTATATATTCGGTTAAGGGAATTTTGTATAGGGCGCTGATAATTTTAACAACCACAGTAGAGGCAAGGAGTAAAAAGGTTGATGAAAGGTACTTGCTTTTTAAATTATTCCTCACATAATCGCCTACCAAAATAAAAAAATACAGACAGTACTATTGTACTGCCTGCATAAAAAATTTATTACTATTATTATTCCTCAGTATCGTCAAGCTCAAAGAAATCTGTTGGGTCAAGGGTTTCCTCAGGTTTGTTCTTTTTATCAAATTCCTTTTGGAAGGCGTCACGAGTTTTCTTTGTAGCATTGGCAACTGCCTCGTTAAACTCAGCCTTTGCAATCTCAATCTCCTGAGTTAAGTTGTCAATCTTGTTTTTAAGCTCAGAGATTTTTATTGCAATACCCTCAATCTCGTGAGTATCAGCCTCGTTACCGATATATGCCTCATACTGAAGTCTGCCGAATTTTTCGTAAGCCTTTGCAAGCTTTGTTTTTGCATCAAGGCACTCAACTCTTTTTCTGCTGATTTCAAGATGCTCAACACTTTTTTTACCAACACTTTCGGCTACATCCTTTGTTTTATTGAAAACCTCTTCAAGCTTTTCGTTGTTAATATTAAAGTCACCGTTATTAAAAATATCACTAAATTTTATGGCCATAATTATCACCTCATTTATATTATATTACACTTTGTAAAATATTGCAATACAAAAGGTGTATGTTTGTTTATTTATATTCATTATAAAAATCAATTATACCTTTCTTCCTGCTCAACATTTCATCAAAATTATCAATATATTCATAGGGGTATTTGTAGTTATAAATACGCTCAATCTTGCCTGATTTTACTGCCTTAAGACGAGTAACGGCACCGGCTCCTGCTGCAAAAACAGAGTGGGTTTCGTCCATCATATAAACATTGTAAAGGCAATCAAATCCGTCCTTGCACCATCCCACATTTTCTAAATTACCAAGAGATTTTGACTGACGATACATATAATACGGATAATATCCCTTTGAATAAAGGGTGTTGTTTGCATAATCAACCATTGCACCTGCAGTCAGTCTATCGGTTAAGTCAAAGGTTTTTTCCTTTGTTACCATATATGCAGCTGATTTTAACGCAAGTGTATGAACAGTTACCGACTCTGCTCCAAGCCCAACGGCTGAATTAACACTATTCTTAAATGAATCAAGAGTATCCTTTGGTAAGCCTGCAATTAGGTCCATATTGATATTATCAAAGCCCATTGTCCTTGCTAATTCAAAAGCCTCCACCGTTTGTAATGCAGTATGCCTTCTACCGATTTCCACCAAAACATCGTCATTAAAGGTTTGCGGGTTAATACTGATTCTTGACACCTTTGCATTTTTAATGGCTAAAAGCTTTTCGGCAGTTACGGTATCGGGTCTTCCTGCCTCAACAGTATATTCACGCAAATCAGATAAATCGAAATTATCTTTAATAGTATTAAAAATTTTAGTAAGCAGGTGTGGCTCAAGCGTTGTGGGAGTACCTCCACCAAAATATATGGTTTCAAGCCTAAGGCTTAATTTACGGGCAATGGTGCCGATTTGCTCAAGCTCCCTGCAAAGCAAATCAACATAAGGGTCAATAAGCTTTTTTGTTCGCTCTATTGAGTGAGAAACAAAGGAGCAGTATGCACACCGAGTGGGACAAAAGGGTATTGAAACATAAAGAGAAAAGGAATTATCTCTTGAAAGAGATATAATTTTGTTTTCGTGCTCCATAACATCGGCTGTTAAATCAGCCTTACTTGGTGAAACAAGAAATTCATTAACAAAATGAGATTTTGCCAAATCATTGCCCATCATATCTGTAAGACGGTGCATAAGCTTTGCAGGTCTGACACCGTAAAGTATTCCCCACTCCGACTTAATACCCATAACCTCACTTAACGCATTATAAAGCAAAACGGACATAGCAGTTGCCATATCCTCGTCCTTGCTTACAGTATGAGATTTTACCACACATCTGTCATACACCTTAACATCGGCAACAAAGGTGTTATCTCTTTTTTCTGTTATTACAACAATATCGCTGTCCCCTTGGCTGACAATTTTTTCATAGGGAAAAAACGCAGTACAAATATTCTTCATATCGTATTCAAAGGGATGATTTATTACCTTTAAAACCATAAATATAATTCCTATTTCATATATGGATTATTTGCTCTTTCAAAATCGAGAGTAGAAAATCTGTCGTGACCGGGATAAACATTAAAGTTACCGTTAAGTGACGATAAACGCTTAAGGCTTTGCTTTATTTCTGCTACACTGCCACCGGGAAAATCAGTTCTGCCACAGGAGCAAAAGAACAGAGTGTCGCCTGTGAACAGGCTGTTATCACAAAGATAGCAAACTCCACCCTTTGTGTGTCCTGATGTGGCAATAACGCTGATTTTGCTTTCGCCAAGCTCAATAACATCGCCGTCACCAATTATAATATCGGCATCAACATTGTTTTGAGGTGAGCCGCAAAAGGCTGCCAGACTTTCCTTTGAGGAATTGAGCATTGGCTCATCCTCCTTGCTGATAACAACCTTTGCACCTGTTAAATCCTTAATTCCCTTAACTCCGGTGATATGGTCAAAATGTCCGTGGGTCAGCAGGATATATTCAAGCTGTGTGCCCTTAACAAAATCTCTCATTTTATCACTATCATCGCTGCAATCAATAAGGGCAGATTTACCGGAGGATATATCGGTTATCAAATAGCAATTATTTTGCAGACTGCCGAATATACCGTGTTTTACATCAAGCATTACTTTAATTCCTTACTGTCTAAAATTATTGTAACAGGTCCGTCGTTAAGCAGAGAAACCTTCATATCTGCACCAAACTCGCCTGTATCTACCTTTTTTACGCCTGACCTTTTAAGCTCCTCCACAAAATAGAGATATAGCTCATTGGCAACATCAGGTGGTGCAGATTTAGTAAAGCTTGGTCGCCTGCCGTGTGAGCAATCTGCACAAAGTGTAAACTGCGACACTACTAATATTTCTCCGTCAATATCAAGACAGGACAAATTCATTTTGCCGTTTTCGTCCTCAAAAACACGCAAAACAGGGATTTTTTTAACCAGCTTATCTGCCTCGGCTAAGGTATCACCCTGCTCAACTCCAAGCAAAATCAAAAATCCTTTATCTGTTTTGCCAACCTCCTTGCCGTCAATGACAACAGAGGAATGTGCTACACGCTGAATTACTGCTTTCATTATTTACCTGCACTTCTTTCAATATGATAAACTCCGTCAACCTTTCTCAAAATCTTTTCAACACTTTCAAGGTGCTCCTTTGAGTTAACGGTGATAGTCATTGTGGTAAGGCAATTACCATCGTTAATCGGTCTTGCGTTAATAGCGTGAATTTTAACATGGGCATTTGCCATTTTTGTTGTGACATCAAGCAAAAAGCCATCACGGTCAATAGCATAAATATCTATTGTTGAGCGAGCCTCAACCTGAACGCTGCTGTCCCAATGAGCCTTAACCCAACGCTCCGGCTCAGGTGAAGCAGAAATATCAATAGGCACATTAGTGCAATCACGCCTGTGAATAGTTAAGCCTGTGCCACGATTGATAAATCCGATAATCGGTTCACCGGGGATTGGAGAGCAGCAACGAGCCATTTTAACGAGGCAGTTATCTATACCCTCTACAACAACACCATTGGAATTTTTTGATGATGAATTGCTGTCTGTTGGGATAACCGGCTTTTGAACGGTAGGCTCCTTTGGTCGCCAATTACGGTTATATTCATCCTTAATACCGGGGATAAGCCTTGTTATTTGGATACCACCGTAGCCTACTGCTGCGTAAAAATCGTCAAGATTTTCAAAATGCTGACGCTCTGCAATCTTCTTGATAAAGGAATCATACTGCTCTGACTCAAGCCTGATGAAATTCCTTTTTAGCTCTCTTTCAACCTCTGCCTTACCCTGAACAATATTCTCCTCACGCTTTTCCTTTTTGAACCAGGCACGGATTTTACTCCTTGACTCACCTGTTGTAACAATATTAAGCCAATCACGGCTGGGTCCCTTGCCCTGTGCGTTGGAGGTTAAAATTTCAACAATTTCGCCTGTTTTAACCTTATAGTCAAGGGTAACAATTTTACCGTCAACCTTTGCACCCACCATTTTGTTACCAACGGCAGAATGAATTGCATAGGCAAAATCAATTACGGTTGCACCCTTGGGCAATGATTTAACATCGCCCTTCGGCGTAAAAACATATACCTCATCGGCAGAAAGGTCACCCTTAATATTTGCAACCAGCTCCTCGGCATTTTCCGTTTCTCTTCCTGCTTCAAGAATACGGTGCACCCATTCAAGCTGATTATCCATTCTGTCCTTGCCACCCTTGCCAAGCTTATATTTCCAATGGGCAGCAATACCGAATTCAGCTGTACGGTGCATATCCCAAGTACGAATTTGAACCTCAAAGGGTACTCCTGATTTTGACAAAACGGTGGTATGCAGTGACTGATACATATTCGGCTTTGGCATAGAAATATAATCCTTAAACCTACCGGGTAAGGGCTGAAACATATCGTGAATTATGCCAAGTGCATTATAGCAGTCAATCATTGAATCAACAATTATTCTAACAGCATAAATATCGAAAATCTGTTCAAAATTCTTATTCTTAATATACACCTTACGGAATATACCGTGAACAGATTTAACTCGTGATGTGATTTCTACATTTTTCATAACAGGAGTGATTTTGTCGCTGATTTGCTGTGTAATGTCAGCAAGGAACTTTTCGCCCTGCTCCTTTTTCATAGAAAGATTTTTCTCTATCTCCTTGTATGCTATTGGATCAAGATATGATATTGCTAAATCCTCAAGCTCCTCCTTAATGGGACGAATACCTAAACGGTGAGCAATTGGTGCGTAAATCTCAAGTGTTTCAAGACTTTTTTCCCTTTGCTTATATTCAGGCATATGCTCAAGAGTTCGCATATTATGGAGTCGGTCGCAAAGCTTGATAATGATAACTCTGATGTCCTCGTTCATAGCAATAAACATTTTTCTTATGTTTTCAGCCTGAACCTCTTCCCTTGTGGAAAGAGGAATTTGACCAAGCTTTGTTACACCGTCAACTAAAAGTGCAACCTCGTCACCAAATTCTCTTTTGATGTAATCAATATTATATTCGGTATCCTCCACAACATCGTGGAGCAACGCACCGATAATGCACTCGTTATCCATACCGAATTTAAACAGAATTTTAGCCACGGCAACAGGGTGCATTATGTATGGCTCACCTGAACGACGGCGCTGATTTTTATGTGCGTCGTGAGCCAAATTATATGCCTTTTCAATTTTTGCATAATCGTATTGAGGATTCTTTTTTACTTCCTCAAAAAATTCTGCAAAGCCGTCATTGTAGCTTTCTTCATATACTGTGTCACTCAACTTTAAGCCTTCCCTTCAAGGTGGTTATTATTTTTGTATTATTAAGGTCTGTTTTGCCCTGTATTTCATTAACAGCAATTCTGCCTTGATTTATATTAACCAAGCCTGATTGCAAAAATGCCTCTGCTGCAAAGGAAACCTGACCAAATGTATATTTCTGCTTTAATGAAAAATACAAATCCTCAGCAGTAAAATTCTTTTGGCTGTTGCTCCTTATATGTCTATATACTGCTGCGCATATATCTCGTGTGGGATAAAGCTCTCCCTTTGGCTCATTACCAAGAAGGAACGCCTCGTAATTATCCCTTTCGGCAAAATATTTATCGTCATCAACACCGTTATATCTAACATCAATCACACGGATTGAAAGGTAATATTTACCCTTAAAATAGTTTTTTGAAAGCTTAACTGCAAGGTCAATATCATCACCGATATTGTAAGGAAACTCCTGTGGCGTTGTTTGAAATTTTACAGCCTTAAAGCTTTGACCCTTTTTTTGAACATCAAGCCTGATGTGCTTACCGTCACCCATTGGAGTAATATTCATCAGCTTAACATTGAACAAACCAAATACAGGCTGGGGATTATCTGCTCCAAAGGGCTCCAATACATTTAGGTTATCCACTAAATCGGTATTAAGATAAAATGGAGAAAGCTTGCAATCAATACCTAATGTTTGATTTGGCATAACAGGATAATAATTGTTTGCATATTGATTTATCCTGTCCCTAAAGGCATCAATATCGTTAGCCCTAATACCCAAGCCTGCTGCCAAAGGATGCCCACCGAAATGAGTCAGCATAGATGAGCAGGAGGATATGGCGTCAAAAATATTAAAGCCGTCAACACTTCTTGCAGAGCCGACACACTCTCCGTCATCATCAATTCCGATGATTATTGCAGGCTTGCCGTACTGTGAAACTATGTGAGATGCAGCAATTCCTATAACACCGTGGTGATAATTATTGCCTGCAATCACTATAACCCGTTGCTGAATAAGAGAAGGATTTAGAGCAATTTTTTCCCTAATATCATCGGCAATATTACTCTCAACCTCGTGCCTATGATTATTTTCAAGATTTAGCTGCTCTGCCTTAAACTGTGCGTCCTCATAGTCGTCACATATTAAAAGCTCCAGTGCTTTATAAGCAGTATCCATTCTGCCTGCTGCATTGATACGAGGACAAATTTGAAAGGCAATATCAACGGCTGTTAAGTCTTCATCACTGTTTCCTGATACCTGACGCAGTGCAGACAAGCCAATTCTTGAATCAGAGTTAATCAGTTTTAGTCCTGCCTTAACAAATCCCCTGTTTTCGCTTTTAAGAGGGACAATATCACCGATTGTACCAATAGCAACTAAATCGGCATACTGTTCAAGCATATCATCCACATCGCCGTCATATACGGCACAGGCAAGCTTAAAGGCAACTCCGACACCTGCAAAATCCCTAAACCTGATTGCATTATCCTCTCTGTGAGGATTTATTACTGCAACGGCATTAGGCAAAGATTCGCCTATTTGGTGATGGTCTGTAATTATTAAATCCATACCAAGCTGATTTATATAATCTGCCTCCTCAAAGGCAGAAATACCGTTATCAACAGTGATAATTAAATCCGTGTTGCGTTTTTTGATAATATCTATTGCAGATTTATTCATACCGTATCCGTCAGACAATCTGTTAGGAATAAAATATGAAACACTTGCACCCATACTCTCAAGAAAGGTATAAAGCAAAGCAGTTGATGTTACACCGTCGCAATCATAATCACCGTAAATGCAGATATTTTGGCTACAATCAATAGCCTCGTTAATACGAGAAACAGCCTTATCCATATCTGCAAATGAATAAGGCGAGGTAAAGGCATAGCTGCTTGATAAAAAGTCAGATGCCGAAAGCTCATCATCTATTCCCCTTGAAACAAGCAGGAAGGCAATGAACGGGTCAATATTCAGTTTTTCGCTCAATAATGACGCCTTTTCCTTATCAGCGTCTGCTACAATCCATCTTCTGTGTGCCATTATGAATTTTTATCTACTACATGGAATTTTTTTAGGTTACCGGCTTTTTGGGCTCTTTTTTCAAGCTCTGCCTCAATGTCCTCAGGAGTTATTCCCTGATTTGCCATCATTACAAGAGTATGATAAATAAGGTCTGTGATTTCGTAAACAGTTTCCTCCTTATCATTATTCTTGGCAGCAATAACCATTTCAGTACATTCCTCGCCAACCTTCTTTAATATTTTGTCAATACCCTTTTCAAAAAGATAGCAGGTATATGAGCCCTCCTGCTGTGCGTCCTTTCTGTCAAGGATTGTTTGATATTCTGCCTTAATATAGTCCATATTGTCCTCCATTACAAATCATACAATTTTATTGAAAAAGCAAGTGTGGCTACCTGTATGGCAGGCAGCACCTGTTTGTACTACCTTTACAAGCAAAGTGTCATCGTCGCAATCTCCGTCTATGGAAACAACCCTTTGCAAATGACCGGAGGTTGCACCCTTATTCCAAAGCTCCTGCCTTGACCTGGACCAAAACCAAGTATAGCCTGTTTCTAATGTTTTTTGCAGTGACTCACGATTCATATAGGCAAGCATAAGCACCTGATTTGTTGAATCCTCCTGAATAATAACAGGAATTAAATCTGATTTTTTAAAATACTTTTCTACATCAAGCATTGCATACCTCCACAGCCTGTGCTAAATCAAGTGTTTTTTCGTAAATACTTTTACCGCAAATTGCACCGTAAAGTTGATTATCACGAAGTGAAATTATATCGTCTATACTCTTAATACCACCGGAGGCAGTAATATTGCATGAAACAGCATTGTTAATTTCGTTAAGCTGTTGAATGTTGGCACCTGACAGTGTGCCGTCCTTGCTGATGTCGGTATAAATAATAGTTTTAACACCTATATCCTCCATTTTTTTAGCAAGGTCGGTGAAATAAATATCGCTGCTTTGAGTCCAGCCTTCAGTAGCAGCATAGCCGTTTTTTGCATCAATACCAACGGCAATAATATCGCCAAACTCCTTGACTGCATCCTTAACAAGTTGAGGATTTTTAAGAGCAACAGAGCCAAGTATAATTCGGCTGATACCGTTATTCACATAATAGTCAATATGCTCCATTGTGCGTATGCCACCACCTAATTCAACCTTAAGTGATGTTTGCTGCGCTACTGAAATAAAGGTGCTTGCGTTAACAGGCTCCTTTTTTAATGAGCCGTCCAAATCCACCATATGCACCCATTGACAGCCATTTTTAACAAATCCTTCTGCCGTTTCAAGCACATCATTGGCAACCTGCTGAGCAGTAGAAAAATCACCCTTATAAAGTCTTACAGGCTTACCGTCTATTATATCTATTGCCGGAAAAATTATCATTAGAGAACTCCTTTTGTTGAAAGGACAGCGCCGTCCGTATTTTTGCGTGTTGCAATTTGCATTGCGTGTGCCACAGCCTTGAATATTGCTTCAATTTCGTGGTGAGCGTTTGCACCATAAGGAACACTTATATGAAGTGTTACGGCACTGTTAACAGCAAAGGCACGGAAAAACTCCTCTGTTACACAGGTTTCGTAATCACCACAAAGCTCCTGCTCAAAGGACGCCTTGAACACTAAAAACGGTCTGTTTGAAATATCTACAACACAGCTTGCAAGTGCCTCGTCCATAGGTACTGAAAAGGAGCCGTAACGGACAATGCCGCTTTTATCGCCCAGTGCCTCATTAAAAGCAAGACCCAGTGCGATGCCTGTGTCCTCAACCGTGTGGTGAGTGTCAACCTCTAAATCGCCCTGAACATCAACCTTTAAGCCAAAGCCACCGTGTACGCCAAAGGCAGTTAGCATATGGTCAAAAAAGCCAATGCCTGTTGACACCTGAACATCGCCACCGTCAAGATTAAGCTCTACTGTTATTTGAGTTTCCTTTGTGTTTCTCACAACTGTTGCTGTTCTCATATTCTAACCTCAATCCTTAAACAAGCTATTCATAAGCCCGTCTATTTTTTTCTTCCTGTTCTCTGCTTCCTTTTCGTCAATAGAAAGGCAGATAACATCTCCCTCCTTAACGCCGTTAGGTAAGGCAGAAAGGCTAATATTTATTGTATCACAGTTAGGCAATTCGCAAACTGCAACATTGCCCTCAATTCTATCAATAATCCATTTCATACTGTTTTTCACAATCTACATCAAAATTATCGTTACCGTCACAGGTTATGGTGACAGTCCCCTTTTCATATGTAATATAAACACTTGAGCCTATATTGTTCAGCTTATTAAGTGTTTGCTTATGAGGGTGACCGTAGGAATTATCCTTACCACAGGATATAACGGCATATTTTGGACTAACTGCATTTAAGAAATCCTTAGTAGAGGAATACCTGCTGCCGTGATGACCTACCTTAAGCACATCGGCATTAAGGGAGCTGCCGTTAGCAAGTATCTCATTTTCGCTGACATCCTCAGCATCACCCATAAACAAAAAGGAATTTTTGCCGTACTTTATCCTGATAACAGCAGAATAATTATTCAAATCATCATATCCACTACCTACAGGTGCAATAAAATCAATACTTGTATTATCATTTGAAAGCACCTGTACTCCTGCTTTTGCAGTGCTAATACTTAATCCCTTATTGGAAATAGAGGTCAGTAAATTCTCAAAGGTTTTTGAATTATGTGAAGCTCTGGGCATATAAACCTGACCGATGTCAAAGGAATTAACAATCTCAATCATACCACCTATATGGTCTGAATGAGGATGTGTTGCCACAAGGTAATCAATTTTACTGTAACCAAGAGAGGATATGTAGCTGCAAATTTTATCTGCATATTCCTTTGTTCCTGCATCAATCAGCATTGACTGACCGTTGGGCAATTCAACAAGAGAGCAATCCCCTTGACCTACATCAATATAATGAATAACAATATTAGTATTAGTGCTATCTGAATTTACAGAATTACTGTTGGTTATATTGCCCTTGATTGAAGATATTACGGAAACAAGAATTACTATTACTGCTATGACAAGCACAGGTAATGAAATCTTACTTTTGTTTGATTTAGCCATTATTCAAATCTAACCTTAATTGAATTAGCGTGAGCAGTTAAGCCCTCTGTATCTGCTAATTTTACTATATCATCTTTAGCGTTCTTTAATTCTTCTTCTGTATAATAGATAAATGAGCTCTTTTTAACAAAGCTATCAACTGAAAGTGGCGAAAAGAACCTTGCAGTACCACTTGTGGGTAACACATGGTTAGGACCTGCATAATAATCACCAAGTGGCTCCGGTGAATAATTACCAAGGAATACAGAGCCTGCATTATCAAGCATACCGATATATTTAAGTGGCTCTTCAACGCAAAGCTCAAGATGCTCGGGAGCAAGCTCGTTGGCAAATTCGATTGCCTGATTTAAGCTATCGCAAACAATAATCTCGCCGAAATTATTAAGTGATTCCTCAATAATCTCCTGTCTTTCAAGGAATTTTATTTGCTTTTCAATTTCCCTTGCAGTTGCACGGGCAATGTCGCTTGATGTAGTAAGCAATATAGCAGAAGCAAGCTTGTCGTGCTCTGCCTGACTCATAAGGTCTGCTGCAAGAAATGCAGGCTTTGCAGTTTTGTCTGCAATAATAAGAATTTCCGAAGGACCTGCTACCATATCAATATCAACAACACCGTAAAGCAGTTTTTTTGCTGTGGCAACAAATATATTACCGGGGCCGACAATCTTATCTACCTTTGGAATTTTCTCTGTTCCAAAGGCAAGTGCAGCAACAGCCTGTGCACCACCAACAAGGAACACCTTATCAACACCTGCAACTGCAGCAGCAGCTATAATGTCCGGATTTGGATTACCGTCCTTGCCGGGTGGAGTAACCATAATTATTTCCTCAACACCTGCTATTTTTGCAGGAATAGCATTCATAAGCACAGATGACGGATAAGCAGCCGTGCCACCGGGTACATAAATTCCAACTCTTTTAAGACCACGAACACGCTGACCCATAATTACGCCGTTTGCCTTTGTAGTCATCCATGACTGCTGTGCCTGACGGCTGTGAAAATCAAAAATATTATCCTTTGCTTTAATGATTGCAGATTTGAAATCATCATCAACCATATCAAGATAGGAATTAAGCTCGTCCTTTTCTATAACTGTCTTTTTAGGAATTGCACCGTCAAATCGAACAGTAAACTCCCTTACTGCCTCGTCACCCTGTTCCTTAACAGAGTTAATAATATTAGTAACTATATCAATAATTTTTGCGTCTGTTTCGCCGGCACGCTTTTTTAAGCTATCTATAAGTGCATATTCAGCCTTGCCGTTTGCTTTAGTAATATTCATTGATTTAACCTCTTATTAAAAATTCACACCTTTGATGCAAGCTCTAAATCGTTTAAAAACTCTTCAATTTCGGTTTTACGAAGCTTCATTGAAGCCATATTAACAATCACTCTTGCAGAAATAGGCAATATTTCATCAACAATTTCAAGCCCGTTTTCTTTTAGAGTTGAGCCTGTTTCTACTATATCAACAATGCCGTCTGCCAAGCCTAACAGAGGAGCCAGCTCAACACTGCCCTCTATCTTAATAATATCGACATCCATACCCTTTGATTTAAAATATTCCTTGGCAACCTTTGGGTATTTGCTGGCAACAACCTTACGCTTGTAGCCTGAGAAGAAATCCGTTCCCTTTGGACAGGCAAGTGCAAATCTGCATCTGCCGATATTAAGGTCCATAACCTCGTAGAAGGAATTACCGTGCTCAACGATTGTATCCTTGCCCACAACACCAATATCACAAACGCCGTGCTCAACATATGTAATAACATCCGGTGCCTTTGACAAAACTGCCTCATAATCACCCACAGGCAAAATCAATCGTCTGCCCTTATTCTCAAGCTGGGATGTGTCAAGACCCATTGTTTTGAAAAGTGATACAGAGCACTTTTCAAGTCTGCCTTTAGTTAATGCAATACGCAGTGGACGGTTAACATTAACCTCCTCACGCATAACATCACACAAGGCATTAACATTTACTCCAAAGCCTACTGCCGGTGCGTCAAGACCAAATTCGGCAATAAGATTATCATACCTACCACCTGACAAAATGGTTACGCCACTGCCCTGTGCATAGCCACGGAAAATTACACCCGTATAGTAATTACTCCTGTTAACCAAGCCAAGATCAATAAGGATATTATCCTTAAAGCCAAGGTTACAAAGCTTTTCATATACTTCCTTAAGATAATCAAGTGCCTCATTAGCACAGGGGTCATTATAAAGAGCCTTTGCCTCCTCAATAACGCTGACATCACCAAACAATCTTGGCAATTTCTTGATAACCTGTGTTTCGGTAGAATTACCGATAGCATCAAGCAAATCACCTAATGCAGAATAATTCTTGCCCTCAATAAGACTGCAAATATCAGCCTTTTGTGAAATTGACAGATTCATTTTATCAAGAATTGTATTGAAAAATCCTGCGTGGCAAAGCTCTAACTTAAAGGACTGAACATCATTCCTTTTTAACGCCTCATACGCCATTGAGATAACCTCAATATCGGCGTCCATACTGCCGTCGCCTATAAGCTCGATACCGCTTTGCTCGATTTCATCTGTACGACCTGCCAGCTGCTTATTGCGAACAAAAATGCTTTGGTTATAATAAAGCCTTACCGGAAAATCCCTGTCGCTTAATCTTGTGGCAACAAGCCGAGCAATCGGTGAAGTATTGTCAGGACGAAGAACAGTTGTTCTGCCCTGATTATCGGAAAGCTTATACATTTCCTCTGCTTCAATACCTAGATTATCATTGGTAAATACATCAAAGTATTCAATGGTCGGTGTCATAACCTTGCGATAATTATTCTCTTTAAAAAGCGTTGACAAAATTGCTTCTACTCTTCTTCTGTCGTCGCACTCCTCAAAAAGCAAATCACGGCTACCCTGAGGTGTTAATCTTGAATATCTTTTCATTTAATTCTCCCATTGTTTGTACTTTAGTGCAGTAATGTGCTACTATGCTAACACACAAAATTATAATTGTCAAGTAAAAATCAGAATAATGAAATTTGATTTGATTCCGGCATATTGCCCAGTGCTCCTGCCTCCTTAAGAGCGTCAACAACACTGCGACCTATACCTGCTCTTGCCATTAAATCATCATATGACATAAATTCTCCGTTGCCGTCATCCCTTGATTTTGCAATGGCGTTGGCAGCGTTTTCGCCTATGCCGTCAATAGCGCCAAAGGGCAAACGAATTTTGCCGTCCTCTATCCTGTAAATTCTTGAGTCGGACTTATAAATATCTACAGGTAAAAATTCAATTCCTCTTGCCAGCATTTCAATAACAATTTGGTTAACAATATATGTTGACTCCTCCTTTGCAGTAACAGGTATATTGTTTTTCTTTTTGTTATTAAACTCGTCCATTTTTTTCTTTACTGCCGATTTACCCTCCACAGCAGCAACAGCATCAATAGCGCCACCACGCACAGTGAAGTAAGCAGAATAAAAATGAATAGGATGATAAATCTTATACCATGCAAGTCGCAATGCAGCAATAACATAGGCTGCTGCATGTGCCTTTGGGAACATATACTTAATTTTGTAGCAGGAGTCAATATACCACTGCTCAACACCGATGGTTTTCATTGCTTCTTCATACGGAGGAAGCTCCTTTGGCGCCTTACCCTTACGGGTGTACTCCATAATCTTAAAGCAATCCTTTTTGCTCAACGGTGACTCCTTACCTGTATCACGCTCATATTTCTCTGCCTTATGGATAAGGTAGGTCATAATATCATCACGGCAACCGATAACCTGTGAAATGTTACATATTCCTTTTTGAATAAGCTCCTGTGCGTTACCCAGCCAAACATCCGTTCCGTGTGAAAGACCTGAAATCTGCAACAAATCGGCAAATGTTTTTGGCTGTGCCTCCACAAGCATACCGATTACAAAGGGAGTACCCATTTCAGGAATAGCAAGAGTACCTGTGCTGCAATTTATATCCTGTGGTGAAACACCGATAGGCTCGGTAGAAGTAATAAGCTTATAAAGATTAGGGTCAGACAAATCAACATCCATTACGGGAATACCTGTTGAATCCTCAAGGTATTTATACAGTGTTGGGTTATCGTGACCAAGCTCGTCTAACTTGAGAAGTGTATCGTGAAGTGAATTTTTAAAGTCAAAGTGGGTTGTGTAGGTTCCCTTTTTCTCATCATTGGACGGGTACTGAATGGGGGTAAAATCCTCTACTGTATATTTATCGGGAACAACAACCATACCACCCGGATGCTGACCTGTTGTACGCTTAATTCCTGTGCAGCCGACAGTCAATCTGTCAATCTCTGCCTTTGGAGTAGTAGCAGCAAGACCTCGTTCGTCAAGGTACTTCATAACATAGCCATAGGCAGTTTTATCGGCAACGGTTGCCATTGTACCTGCCTTAAACACATATTCCTTGCCAAACAGCTCCTCAGTATATCTATGTGAACGAGATTGATATTCACCTGAAAAGTTAAGGTCAATATCAGGCTCCTTATCACCGTCAAAGCCAAGGAAGGTTTCAAAGGGAATTTCGTGTCCGTCACGCTTCATAGGAGTGTTGCATTTTGGACAATTTTTTGGTGGCAAATCAAAGCCTGAACCATATTCGCCCTTTGTGAAAAATTCGCTGTGCTTACAATTTTTGCAATAATAGTGAGGTGGTAACGGGTTAACCTCGGAAATACCACCCATATGTGCAGCCAGTGATGAACCAACAGAGCCTCTTGAACCAACAAGATAGCCGTTTCTTTCGCTTTCCTCAACAAGACGCTTTGCAATAACATAAAGCACACCAAAGCCGTGACCGATAATCGAGTCAAGCTCACGCTGTAATCTGTCTGCCACTAACGGTGGTACAGGGTCACCGTAAAGCTCCTTCGCCCTTGACCAGCACTTTTCGGTTAACTCCTCGTTAGCTCCGTCAATATGTGGCTGGAAGGTTCCTGGTGGAATAGGAGGTATATTATCCATTACCATATCGGCAATTTTATTTGGGTTGTCAATAACAAATTCCTTTGCTCTATCCCCTGCCCAAGCAAAATCCTCAAGCATTTCGTTAGTGGTTTTAAAATATAGAGGTGCCTGATTATCAGCATCCTCAAAGCCCTTTGATGCCATAATTATTGCTCTGAACTTAGCGTCCTTTTCATCAAGGAAATGGACATCGCCTGTGGCAACAATAGGCTTACCTAATTCGTCGCCAAGGGCAATGATTTTTTTGTTAATGGCAATAAGGTCATCCTCGCTGTTAATATGCTCGTGAATATCTCTTGCAGAGTTAATCATAAAGGCGTTATTGCCGTTTGGCTGAATTTCCAAATAATCGTAGAAATCGGCAATCTCTCTAATTTTTTCCGGACTCTCACCGGCAAGTATTGCCTGATATAATTCGCCCTGCTCACAGGCAGAGCCGATAATTAAGCCGTCACGCTTTTGTGCCAAAAGGCTTTTCGGAATCAGTGGGCGTGACTTAAAGGTTTTTATATTTGAATATGAGATAAGCTCATACAAATTCTTCCTGCCGTATTTACGCTCCTCCTTGGGAATGCTCTCATCAAGGGAGGTATCCTCCTTAACAAGCAAAATTATGTGATGACGCTTAAATTGCTTTAGCTTTAAGTCCATAAAATCAGGATATTTTTCGTCATCAACCAAGTATCCCTCCATACCGAGAATAAGCTTAATCTTACCCTTGGCTGCGTTATACGCCTCCGGCAGAGCCTGAACAACACCGTGGTCGGTAACGGCGATTGCCTTATGACCGTATTTGATTGCCTTGTTAATTAGCGACTTTGGAGAGGATATACCGTCCATTTCGCTTAATGATGTATGTAGGTGAAGCTCTACTCTTTTTTCAGGAGCATCATCGGTTTTATCAAAGCTTAACACGCTTGAAATTGAAAAAGGATATAATACAAACTGATTTGTAAATGTATCATGCTTATATGTACCACTGATAACAACAGTTTTGCTTGCTCCTATTTTTTCAACAAGTGGGTCAATAATACGCTTGTCCTCAAACATCTTAATTGTAATTGAGGAGGTGTAGTCGGTAATATCAAAATTGAATATACGGTTATTGCCCTTTTTAGTGTCCTTAACCTCTGTTTTAGTTATATCGCCCCAAACGGTAATAACACCGTCGTCAACAGATACATCCTTTATTGCCTTTGGAGTATCACGCAATGCCTTACCGTAAATTGTTTTAACAGTATCCTTATAGAGTGGCAAATCACCCCAAGGCTCGTGGACGATATTTTTTTCTTCCTCTTCCTTTTTTCGCTCCTGCTCTGCCTGCTTTTGTGCTACTGCATCCTTTACTGCCTTTTCAATATCAAAGGCCTCAACCTCTAAAAATGATACATCAAGGTCTATGTTAAAAAGTCTTTCAAGCTCCTTGGAAATGGTGAAATCTACTTTTTGAGATTCAAGCACATCCCTGCCGCCTTTTTTAAGAAAAAGAGTTAAGGTTGCATCCTCAACCTCTGCCTCTACTCCGTCGAAAAAGCCGTTGACGGTAGGAGTATCTCTTTTTACATACTCAAGTATTCTTTCAATACAGGAAAGTGAAAATTCACTCTTTGGGAAAATCGGGTTGATTACTGCCTTATGTAAGCCCATTGCTTTTGCAATCATCTTTTCTGCATTGTAGATAACAGAATAATCAACAAATGCAGGCAGATAAAGACCCATAGTGAGAATTCTTTTTTCTCTTGATACGGTAAATGAGGAAATCTCTGCATTACCTATTTGTGATAATATTTCATTGTCAGTATAATTTGAAAAATAATCTATAAATCTATTCATTATAACTTGTCTATTTCTTTCATCAATTCGTCTAATAAGTCTTTTTCGTCAACTTTTCTAAGTATTTCGCCTTTTTTGAAAATCAAGCCGTTTCCGTCGCCACCGGCAATACCGATGTCTGCCTCCTTTGCCTCACCGGGACCATTAACAATACATCCCATAACAGCAACCTTAATCGGCTTTTTGCAATCACGCAGTCTTTCTTCAACCTGCTTTGCAAGTGAAACAAGGTCAATTTTCGTTCTGCCACAGGTTGGGCAGGAAATTAAGTAAGGACTGTCATTTTTAAGTCCTATTGCCTTAAGAATATCAAAGGCAGCAAAAACCTCTTTAACAGGCGCATCGGTTAGGCTGACACGGATAGTATCGCCGATACCCCTTGTTAAAAGAGAGCCGATACCAACTGCTGACTTAATAATACCCATACGCTCTGTACCTGCTTCTGTTACACCAAGGTGAAGTGGATATTCACACTGACCGGCAGCAAGCTCGTAGGCGTTTATCATAGTTTCCACATTTGATGATTTAATTGAAATCACAATATCATCAAAATCAAATTTTTCAAGCAGCTTTGCGTGATAAAGGGCTGACTCCACCATTGCCTGTGGAGTCGGTGAGCCGTGCTTTGCAAGAATTTCCTTTTCCAGTGAGCCTGAATTTACTCCTATACGGATAGGAATATTCTTTGCCTTACATGCATCGGCAACTGCCTTGACTCTTGAATCATCGCCTATATTACCGGGATTGATACGGATTTTATCAATACCTCTTTCAACTGCACCAAGAGCAAGACGATAGTCAAAATGTATATCTGCAACAAGTGGCACATCAACTGCATTTTTGATAGGCTCAATCAAATTAAGTGCATCCTCGTTAGGAATTGCAAATCGAATAACCTGACAGCCTGCTGCTGCCAGCTCCTTTGCCTGTGCAACCGAGCCCTCAATATTTGATGCAGGAATATTGAGCATACTTTGAACAAGTATATCGCTGTCGCCACCTATATATTTGTTACCAACTTTAATTTTCTTACTTTTTCTTCTTTCCATAATATCACCTTAAATAAGAGTATCACCTTAAATATGAATTAAAAAAGTCGTGTTATATCGCTAAAGGTTACAAGGCACATAAATCCCAGCAGAACAATAAGTCCAACTGCGTTGATTAAATACTCTGCCTTTGAGGGAAGCTTTTTCCTTGTTATGCCTTCGCCTAATAAAACAAACAGTCTCCAGCCGTCTAATGCAGGAATAGGAAACAGATTGAACAAGCCGATATTAACCGTCAGCAAAGCCGTTATTCTTAACACGGAATAGATTGATGTTTTAACTGCATCGGACACTATTGATACTGTGCCCACCGGTCCACTTAAATCAGACAATCCATACCTGCCCACAAGCAAATCGTGAACAGATAAAAACACCATACGACCGTAGGAAATAAATTCCTTGAACGTTTGTGTGATAACATTAAAAAAGCTTTTTTCAACGCCTAAGAGCCAAAAGTCCATTTTTATATAACGGGTGCCCTCGTACTCATCTGTATCAAATTTTACACTTAATGCTTTGTCCTCACCGTTTCTTGATACCACCATATCAACGGTGCTGTCCTCACTTCTTGAAAGACCTGTTTGAACATCGTTAGTGGTGTAAACTCGCATACCGTCAATGCTCTTGATTACATCACCTGCCTGCAAGCCACTTTTAACAGATAATGCATTATCCTCAAATTTGGCAATCTGCGTGGTGCCCACAAGCTTACCCGATGACACGATAATCAGCACAATCACAAAGCCTAATATCAAATTCATCACTGCGCCCGATACAACAACAAAAATCCTTTGCCAAACCTTTTTATTGACAAAAGCACCCTCGTCATCGCTATCGGAGTCCTCGCCCTCCATTTGACAATAGCCACCAAACAGAATCAGTCGAAGTGTATATTTTGTATCCTTACGAGTGAACTGAAGCAGCTTGGGACCCATACCGATAGAAAATTCATTAACCTTAATTTTCATTAAACGGGCTGCTGCATAATGTCCACCCTCGTGAACAATAATGATCAACTCAAAAAACAATATTGCAATTATGATTGGATAAACTGTATTCCAAATATTACTAATACTCACTTAATCGCCTCAATAACATATTCTCTTGCAAGTCTGTCTGTTTCAAGCACATCTTGGAGAGTAAAATCCTTTTTGTCGGAAGCATTAAGCATTGCTTCGTTATTAAGATATGCAATATCCGTGAATTTAATTTTACCGTTAAGGAAAAGCTTTACGCTTTCTTCATTAGCACCATTGGCTGCTGCCGGATGAAGTCCACCCATTTCTATTGCATTTCTGCAAACATCAATACATTTGAAGGTTTCATAATCGGGCTCAAAGAATGTGAGCTTACCGTAATCGGTTAATGACAGCTCTTTAACAGGACTTGGCTGACGCTGTGGATAGGTCAGTGCATACTGAATAGGTATTCTCATATCAGGCACACCAAGCTGCGCAATCATTGAATTATCCTGATAAACTATTGCAGAATGAACAACAGACTCACGGTGAACGACTATTTCTATATCCTCATTTTTCATATCAAACAGCCATTTAGCCTCAATAAACTCAAGACCCTTGTTCATCATTGTGGCAGAGTCGATGGTTATTTTTGCTCCCATATCCCAGTTTGGATGCTTAAGAGCATCGGCAGCTGTTACATTTTCAAGCTCGGAAAGCTTTTTGCCGAAAAACGGTCCACCTGATGCAGTAAGAATAATTTTTTTGACTGCCTTTTTGTTAGGCATACCCTGCATTGACTGAAAAATTGCAGAGTGCTCACTATCAACAGGAAGTATATCAACGCCCATTTCCTTAGCAAGATTTGTGACAAGGTGACCACCTGCCACCAGTGTTTCCTTATTGGCAAGGGCAATAGTCTTTTTTGCCTTTATCGCCTCAAGAGTCGGCTGAAGTCCTACCATACCAACAACGGAATTAAGCACAATGTCTGCACCATCGTATGTGGCACATTCGATAAGTCCCTCCATACCACAGGTAACTCTTGTGCTTGTATCCTTAATTCTATCCTTAAGCTCCTTTGCAGATTTTTCGTTCATCATACAAACAAGCTCCGGATTAAATTCCCTAACCTGATTTTCAATAATCTCAGCACGAGAATTAGCAGTAAGACATTTTACCGTATAGCCATGCATACGACAAACATCAAGGCTTTGTGTACCTATTGAGCCGGTTGAACCTAAAAGTGAAATGCTTTTCATATCATCACCTAAAACATAAGTAGTTAATTAAAACAGTATTTTTGATGCAAGTGCAATTATGTAGGTGCAAGGAAGTGTAAATAATGACGAGTCAAGTCTATCCATTACTCCACCGTGACCGGGGAAAATCTTGCCGAAATCCTTAACACCGAAATTCCTTTTAAGCACTGAAGCTGAAAGGTCGCCCATCATTCCCATAAACGAAACAGGCAGGCAACAAGCAAGAAGAAGTGTTGCCATTGACCTATCAAGGGGTACGGCAGCTGCCTTGTTATAAACAGCAATAGCGATACCGTTAAGAATTAAGCTGACAATCAGTCCACCAACGGCACCCTCAACAGTTTTCTTTGGAGAAATGTTTGGTGACATTTTATGCTTACCTATTGCCATACCTGTAAGCTGTGCGCCTGTGTCTGTTGCCAAAGCACAAACAAGAGCAAAGAAAATGAGATAAACACCAAACTGCATATTATCAAACATATCACGAAGTCTGATAAAAATGCTAAAGCCAAAGGGTACAACAACGCTTGCAAATATGCTGACTGCCACATCCTCAAAGGTTGTGTATGCATATCCCTTAAGCATTGCCAAAAGGAACACAAGGCAAAGAACAATAATAAATACTATCTTCGGTACTGTGCCGATAACCTTACCCCAAAGCTCTGCACTGACTAACGGAAGCAATACCTTTTCGCTTGCGAAAAACGGAGTAGCTGCTGAAAAGATAATTCCTACAACCTTGATAAAAGTGTTTTGAACATTAGCACATCTCATTATTTCACCACTTGCTACTGCAGAAAGAAATGCAACTGCAATAACAAGAGCAGGTGTATTTATTTGCCAAACAACAACGGCAAGAACTGCCAGCAGACAAACTGCTGTAATAACTCTTTGCTTCATATTCATCCTCCGAAACGACGATTTCTTTTTTCAAACTCTTTTAAAGCAGAATGCAAATCACTGATTTTGAAATCAGGCCACAGCACATCACTGTACCAAAACTCACTGTATGCAGCCTGCCACAGCAGGAAGTTAGATAATCGTTCCTCACCACTTGGTCTGATTATCAAATCACAGTCAGGAACTGTATAAATGTTATTTGAAATATCTTCCTCAGTAATATTGGTTTTACCACTGTCAATAAGCTTATTAACGGCAGATACAATTTCCTGCCTGCCACCGTAGTTAATAGCAAGGTAAACGGTTGTGCCTGTGTGGGACGCTGTTTCAGCCTCTGCCTCGTCCATAAGGTCAAGGAGCTCCTGTGAAATTCCCTCACGCTCACCGATAAAAACAATTCTGCTGTTGCCTGCTTGGGTCATATCGCTTTTTGCCTCAAGCAAATAATCCATAAAAAGACTCATTAAAGCGTCTATCTCTTCCTTAGGACGCCTCCAATTCTCTGTTGAAAAGGCGTAAAAGGTTACATATTTAATGCCTAATCGTTCGCACTCCTTACTGATTGTACGAAAAACATTTGCTCCTGCCTTATGACCGGCAGAGCGAGGAAGTGCTCTTTTTTTTGCCCATCTGCCGTTACCGTCCATAATAATACCAATATGATTCGGCAGCACGGAAAATTCAACTGTTTGATTATTTTTCTTACTTAACAAAGCCATAATCCCGACCTCCTAACTGCACTATAAATACAGTTATAGGGCGACATATTACAGTCGCCCTCCAAAATACATAATTTAAAGAGAAAGAACTTCCTCTTCCTTCTTTTTAGTGATAGCCTCAGACTGCTTGATAAAATCGTCAGTAATGTCTTGAAGCTTCTTTTCGCCGTCCTTTTGGTCATCCTCGGTAATCTCGTTATTCTTCTTAAGCTTTTTAATGCTATCCATTGCATCACGGCGAACATTTCTAATGGCAACCTTTGCTTCCTCACCACGCTTTGCAATATCCTTTTGGAGATTTTTACGGTGCTCCTCTGTAAGCTGTGGGAAAGCAAGTCTAATTACCTTACCGTCATTTTGAGGGTTAATACCTATATCTGACATATTGATTGCCTTTTCAATATCCCTGAGAGTTGATGCATCCCATGGCTGAATAACAAGAAGTCTTGCCTCCGGAACGCTTATTGCTGCCATTTGATTAACAGGAGTCGGTGATCCGTAATAATCCACCATAACCTTATCAAGTACGGCAGGATTAGCTCTTCCGGCTCTGATTGATGAAAAATCCCTTTCAAGTGAATCAAGGCATTTTTCCATCTTTTCCTTAGTTTTAGCAAATACTGTTTCCATAAATTTTACCTCTCTATATTTATAAATAAATGAAAATTAGTTTTTAACAAGTGTACCGATTTTCTCACCCTTAACTGCTCTTACAACATTTTCAGGGTCTGTTAAATCAAATACAAGGATAGATAAATCGTTGTCCTTGCAAAGTGAGAAGGCTGTTGAATCCATAACCTTAATATCACGGGCAAGAACCTCTTTAAACTGAACCTCGTCAAACTTAACAGCATCATCATATTTGTTAGGGTCCTTGTCATAAACGCCGTCAACATTAGTTGCCTTAAGAAGAACATCGGCGTTAATTTCTACCGCTCTTAATGCAGCAGCAGTATCTGTTGAGAAGAACGGTGAGCCTGTGCCACAACCGAAAATAACAATTCTACCCTTTTCAAAATGTCTAATGGCTTTATTCCTAATATATGGCTCTGCAATTTGACGCATCTCTATTGCAGTTTGTACTCTAACATCTGCGCCAAGCTGCTCAAGAGCATCACAAAGAGCAAGTGAATTCATTGCAGTTGCCAACATACCGATATGGTCTGCTCTTGTTCTGTCCATATGCTCGCTTGTTCTGCCACGCCAGAAGTTGCCACCACCAACAACGATACCAACCTCTACGCCTAAATCAGCTACTGCTTTGACTGAACGGCAAATTTTAACTACTGTGTCGTTATCAATGCCTGTTCCCTTTTCTCCTGCAAGTACCTCGCCACTAAGCTTTAATAAAATTCTCTTATATTCGATACTCATATAAGTTTCCTCCGAAGCTAAAATCTTATATATATAATAATATAATTCAACTGTAAAGTAAATAGTTAGAATGTAAATTATATATAAATTTACATAAAAAAACAGGCTGTCAACAAAATGACAGCCTGTTGGGGTGTCCTGAATAAAGAGGGGTATGGTTTAATTTTTCTGAATTTAGCCCATAGCACTATTAAAAAATCCCGTTAATACGCAAGTATTGACGGGATTTTGTTAATGCACTCTGAACTAAATCAGTTTGATTAAACTGCTTCGCACTTAAAAACACGAGAAACAGATGAAAGGCAAGGCATAATTTGAGGGGCAGGCTTTACGCCTTCACCGAAAATTTAACGACGCATTTCGCTGTTTTCTCCTGTTTTTAAGCTATACCTCTTTATTTAGGACACCCCTTATAATATTATTTTTTTGATAATTGTACCAAATAAGCATAGTCCTTTGCGTTGAGGATACCGTCGTTTATTACATCAAACTGATAGCCAAGACGAGTGTCACCCGGCTTTGTATTGATATAAGTTGAGCTCCAAGCAGCCTTAACAGTTACTACACTTGCAGATGCCTCGTTATCACAGGCAGAGCAGATATATGTTAATCTGTTATTTTCCGTTACACTTGTAAACACATACGAATGGCCGGGTGCAGGAACTGTATTAACTCTTGTTTCGCTGCAATGGTTACAGGTGTCCTGTGTTGTCGTCGGTACAGTACAGCTGCCTGCCGTTACAACTTTTGTTGAATAATTGCCGTCAATCCACTCGTCGTGCTGTGTTGTTCTTCCGGACACATATTGACAACGGGTACAGGTACTTGATACAAGGCTGTGACCGGGCTTATCTGCGATTGCCTCAACAACATTTTCGTAATTATGTCCCAATGCGTTAAGAATAATTGTAAATTCGTTGCTGCATACCGTACATACAGATGTAGCTTCGCCATCCTCCTCACAGGTTGGGTCAGTGATAATTGTGTAATTAAGCTCATCAACAGTATGACCTAATGCCTTCAATATATCCTTTTGTGAAAATCCACAAACCGTACATTTTGAAATATTATATCCCTCTGTTGTGCAGGTTGGTGCAAGAGAAACCGACTCATCAAGAACAAGGGTATGACCTGTTTTTTCTATTATCTCCGACTTGGTGGAAGTACAGTTGTGGCAAGCGTACGCTATTGAACCGTCTGCTGTGCAGGTAGGCTCACGCCTTGCAGTAACATACCAGTCGTGGTCATTAGTAGGTGGAATAGTAACTAATCGTGTTTTACTGCAAATGGTACAGGTATCAAGTCTTACGCCACTTCTTGAGCAGGAGCTTGCCTCTCTTGTAGTTGAGGTGTAATAATTCTCTATCCATTCCTGATGCTCAGGTGTCGTTTCAGTTACATCACAACGCTCACACCTTTTTGTTAAGTAGGTATGACCGTCCTCCTGAGTTTTATCCTCTACGCTGTCATCAACAAAGGAGTGACCTAATGCAGCAATCTCCTGTGTTACGGTAATTCCACAAACAGTACAGGTGCCCTGCTGCTCACCCTTTTCGGTACAGGTAGGTTCAACAGTTACATTATAGGAATCAACCTTGTGCTGTGCCAATGCAGGAACAATCCTATCTCTTTGAGTACAATTAGGATATGTGCAATGATATTTTTCGTATCCTGATTTATCACAGGTTGCAGTATTCTCGTAATCGTAATATCCCTTTACCCAGCCAACATGCTCAATCTCCTGCTTTTCCTCATTACAATTAAGACATACGGAATTAGTTGTAATATGGCCGTTTTCTGCTGACTGATCAACACTGCTTGTTACCTGCCAATTATGACCTGTGGCAGCTAACTCGGAGGTGGATACAACAAAGCCACATTTGTCACAAATCTGAGTGGTTGTGCCCTTTTCGGTACAGGTAGGATTTAATGTGATTACCTCGTGCTTATTTGTATGAGCACAGGAATCTATTGATTCAAACACATATGTGCTGTGGGGATGCTCGTTAACATAAGTTTCTGTTGTGGAGCCACTGTGACCCTTGAACACTATTGTTTGGTTAGAAATCTGTGTAGCACCGTAGAAGGGGTCCTCCTCTGCTACTGATATACCCTCAAATACGCAGTTAGGATTATGAACTAAAACGGTTAAAAGGTTATAGTTATTAGCAAATGAACGGGTGCCGATTGATGAAACTTTTTCAGGGATAACAAGGTCGATGATATTACAGTTAAAGAATGAATATGTATCAATCTTTTCAATGCTCGATGACAATGTTAGGTACTTAACGCCTGCATCGTAAAAAGCCTCTACACCTGTTGAGGTTAAGCCTGTGCCGTATCTAACTGTTTCAAGATTTGTGCAGCCACGAAATACACCGATACCAAGAGTAGTTACGGAATCGGGAATTGTAATTGACTTTAATGAAGTGCAATCTCTAAATGCTAAATCATCAATTTCAGTAAGACCTTCAGGCAGAACAATGCTTTCAATAGAAGAACATTCTCTAAAAGCTCCGTAGTTAAGGGAACCACCCTTAATCACCTTAAGTGTGCTAGGCAGAGTTACGCTTGTAACATTTGAAAAGCCGTAAAAGGCAAGTACACCGATAGCTGTAACGCCCTCGCCAACCTTTATTGTAGTGCAATCGGGCTTATAGCTACGCCAGGGTACTGCTGTGGCAGCAATATAACTCTTCATATCACCGGTGCCTGTAATACTTAATGTTTTGGTTAAAGCGCTATAACTCCATTTAACGCTTGCACCGTCGGCACTGCAGTCACCACTGGTGGCACCGAAGGCGTTTATTGCACCAAAGCCTACTACCGAAGCAATGATTATTGAAAGTGAAGTAATTACTGCTATTATTCTTTTTTTCACAAAACCACCCCAAAATTATCCATTTATAAAATTATAACACACTAAATAATTATTTTCAACAAAAATAAAAACCTTATGCATTTGCATAAGGTTTTGGTGACCCATCGGGGAGTCGAACCCCGGACACCTTGATTAAAAGTCAAGTGCTCTGCCATCTGAGCTAATGGATCATATCACCCCGTAAAAAAACGAGGTGTGGCTGGGGAGGCGGGATTCGAACCCACGCGTGACGGAGTCAAAGTCCGTTGCCTTACCGCTTGGCTACACCCCAATGTAGGGTAAAAAATATAAGTGGGGTGGGATATCGGATTCGAACCGATGACCTCCAGTGCCACAAACTGGCGCTCTAACCAACTGAACTAATCCCACCATATATGTAAAAGCACCGAGGTGCTGTTACCAACTCTTTGATTGGCGCGCTGAGAGGGACTCGAACCCCCGACCTACTGCTTAGAAGGCAGTTGCTCTATCCAGCTGAGCTATCAGCGCAAATGGAGCGGGTGATGGGAATCGAACCCACACAACCAGCTTGGAAGGCTGGGATTCTACCATTGAACTACACCCGCAACAACGGTCATTATTATAACCAATGGCCGTCAATGTGTCAAGTCTTTTTTAAAAATTATTTATTTTTATTTCAATTTTATCCCCTGCTGTTAAGGAGAATTGCTCGATGGATTTATCCTGATTAAACACAATTGCGTTAGCAAGCTGTTCCTCCACCTCACGCCTTACGGCATCACGAAGTCCACGAGCATTTTTCTTTGAGCCGTATGCCTGCTTTGCAAGGAATACAGGCACAGTATCGTCGTATTTAAGAGTAATTGCCTTGTCCTTTAGGCTTTCAACAAGCTCATTCAGCATAAGCCTTGCAATCTTCTCAAAATCGTCGTGAGTAAGCTGATTGAACTGAATAACCTCATCAACTCTGCCTAAAAATTCAGGCCTTAAAAATCTTTCAAGCGCCTTCATTGTTACCTCACTGCCGATTTGCGCACTTGATTTATTAAAGCCCAGTGACGCAGAGTCGGTTGAGCCTGCATTTGAGGTCATTATAATAACTGTATTTTCAAAATTAACAGTTCTTCCCTGTGCATCAGTAATTCTGCCCTCATCAAGAATTTGAAGCAGGATATTCAATACATCCTTATGCGCCTTTTCTATTTCATCAAAAAGGATAACGCTGTAAGGCTTTCTTCTAACCTTTTCTGTTAACTGTCCTGCATCGTCATAGCCAACATATCCGGGAGGAGAGCCGATGATTCTTGATACACTGAACTTCTCCATAAACTCCGACATATCAAGCCTAATAAGATTATCGGGACTGTCAAACAATGCATCTGCAAGTCGCTTAACAAGCTCTGTTTTTCCCACACCGGTTGGACCTACAAAGATAAACGACTGAGGTCTTTTCTTTGGGCTGATTTGTACTCTGCCACGACGAACTGCATTGGCAACCTTACTGATTGCATTATCCTGACCGATAATATGTGCCTTGAGTTCATCCTCAAGAGTAGCAAGCTTTTTAATATCACTTTCCTCAATTTTAGATACAGGAATACCGGTCCAAAGAGAAATAACCTTTGCTAAATCGGCCTCAATAACCTGATTATCCTTTGCCTGCTCCTTAAGCTCGTCAAGAGTTGAATCAATTTGAAAAATCTCACTCTTAAGCTTTGTAATAAGCTCATAATCAATAGTATCATTTTCCTCAGGTGATGAAAGATTTTCAATATTTTCCTCAAGAAGCTTTTTCCTGTCAACTGCCAGCTGATATTTGCTGATAGCAGGATTTCTTAAATTAGCACAGGTGCAGCTTTCATCCAAAAGATCTATTGCCTTATCGGGCAAATAACGGTCTGTTACATATCGCTCAGACATAATAACTGCACGGTACACAAGTGAGTCGGAAATCTGTACTCGGTGATAATCCTCGTAATAGCTCTTAATACCTAAAAGCATTTTATAGGCATCGTCGATTGACGGCTCTTCTATCTTAATAGGCTGGAAGCGACGCTCAAGGGCAGCATCCTTTTCTATATACTTACGGTATTCGTTAAAGGTTGTTGCACCGATAACCTGAATTTCGCCTCTCGAAAGAGCAGGCTTAAGAATATTGGCAGCATTCATTGTGCCCTCAGAATCGCCTGTACCTACAAGGTTGTGAACCTCATCAATAAACAGGATAATATTACCCTCCTGCTTAACCTCATCTACAAGACCTTTAATTCTGCCCTCAAACTGACCTCTAAACTGTGTGCCGGCAACAAGGGCAGTTAAGTCAAGAAGATAAATTTCCTTATCGGCAAGACGGGCAGGAACCTGACCCTTGGCAATACGTATAGCAAGGCCCTCGGCTATTGCAGTTTTACCTACACCGGGCTCACCGATAAGGCAAGGGTTATTCTTTGTTCGTCTGCAAAGAATTTGAATAGCACGGGAAATCTCGCTTTCTCTGCCTATAATATTATCAATCTCGCCTTTTTGGGCACGGGCTGTAAGATTGTTACAATAGGTGTTAAGAAA
Organism: uncultured Clostridia bacterium; assembly: GCA_946002045.1. Lineage (GTDB taxonomy): Bacteria > Bacillota > Clostridia > Oscillospirales > Acutalibacteraceae > Eubacterium_R. The sequence goes on from CAMFYM010000001.1 coordinate 61,658, forward strand.
TTTTCTTGGGTCATCCTTTGAATTTTTCCTGCCACGCTTTGAGCGCTTTTTACCACTGTCATCATTAGACACCGAATCGTCCTGTGGAGCAAGACTGCCACCAAACAAATCTGCAAAGGGCATTGTCTGTGCGCCGTCCATATTATCGGGGTTAAACATTTCTCCAAGACTGCCAAAATCAAAATCGCCCATATTCTCCATAAATTTTGACATCTGCTCCGACGCCAGCTCCAGCTCCTCGTCGGAAATGCCCATTTTGTCAATCATTTGATTGATTGAGCCGATATTAAGCTCCCTTGCACATTTAATGCAAAGTCCCTCCGGCACTGCTTGAGTACCCTCCATTTTTTGAATAAACACAACTGCAGGTCTTTCACCACAGCGTGAACACATTTGTTGCTTCATTAAATCTCTCCTAATAGTTAGTAATAACAGAAATGCCTTTAATTATTGCTTTTTTTATTTTCCTTAATTTGACGGATAAATCCCGGCGCATAGCCTAAAAGTGAAATAAGTGTGCATACTGCCGAAATTGCAACAAGCACCCAGGTAACTGCGTCAGGCAATGTAAAGCCTGTTAACTCACAAAGGGCACCGTTTTTGCCAAATGCAAGAATAAATATCATACCGATATAAAATACATTTGTTGCAACCTTGCCCCAAATTTCAGCAGCAGTAGGACGCATACCGAGTGAAAGTAAAACTGCCCCACCTATAATCATAATAAGCTCCTTAACGATAAAGAACATAAACAGATATTTTATTGCATTTTCCCAATATGTAATAATTAAAACGATCACTATTGCCATTTGAGAAAGCTTATCTGCAATAGGGTCAAGAATTTTTCCAAGATTAGATACCTGATTAAACTTTCTTGCAATTTTGCCGTCAAACAAATCTGTTAACGCTGCACAAATCATAATGATAACGGCAGGCAAAACATATCCTTTAACAAATAAAATCGCAAAAACGGGAATAAGTGCAATTCTTATAAACGAAAGCCAATTAGGAATAGTATTCCAGCCCTCAAAAAGCTCACTGATATTTTTCTTTAACTCACTCATAATGATACCTCCATATTAAAGAAGTGGATTATTTGAATTTAAAAGCTGTATAATCTGACTTGCCTGTGCCTGCTTTGCAAAGGGACTGTCGGCAGATATAATCAGCAAAATATAGCCAATAATTGTTGATACGGCATATGTAAACAGCACTGCCTTAACCAAACCGAAAACGCCACCCAAAATCCTGTTGGTACGCTTTAACGGAGCGTGCTCCTTTTTCTGCAATCGCTTGAATACAGTCATCAGCACTCCCATAAAAATACTGAACAAAACAAATATTACTATAAACAAAACGACCTTAACTACCGTTAATGCAATAGGCTCCAACACAGAATCAGTCAGGCTTTGACCTATTTGCTGGGCAGACATACCCTTAAACGAGCCTGCATTTATGTTTGATTTGAATAAATCCGGAATACTGTTGGCAATATTGTTAATGCTTTGTATTATCTCATCTGCTGATGATGCCTCGATTTTTTCGCTGACGCTATTGCTCAACGCTTCCTTAACATAACTGGTGTAAACATCTCTGTAAAGACCCTCGCTCACAAAATAAGAAAGGGGCATTCCTAACACATATCGCAGTGCGCCGATAATTGAAACAAACAAGCCGTTACAAGTGCCTACGATAATGAATACAACTGCAAATACAAGAAATGCTAAATCTATATAATTTATCATTTTTGCTCACCACCCTTGATTATTGATGATTGCTTTTGAATAAAAATTCCTGAGCCTAAGCGACAAATTGAATTGGCAGAATCGTCTGTTGATGTCCTTCCTTTTTCCTCGCCGTTTGAAAGATTAAAGCTGATTATTTCGTTGTTAGTTAAAACAGAAACTATACCGGATGTGGCAGA
>CAMFYM010000002.1 GCA_946002045.1 uncultured Clostridia bacterium
CAATCTCCGAGCTTGAAACTGCAATCAGCGAGATTGAGGCAACACTGCAGTCTGCTATTGACCGTGAGGTTACATCTGCAAGAATAGGCGAGCTTATTATGGAAAAGCTGAAGGCTATTGACGAGGTAGCCTATGTTCGTTTTGCGTCAGTATATAAAGCATTCGATTCTGTTGAGGCATTCCGTGAGGAAATTGCAAAGTTATAAAAAATTAACGGCAGTTCATTTGAACTGCCGTTAATTTTTTTATGTTTATTATTCGTTAACCTTTACTGCTTCAATATTTGCTCTTTTGCAGATTTCGTCGCTGACAATCTGTAATGTGTTTTTTGTTGTAATTCCGATATAGATTGTTTCCACCCGTTCATCCTTAAGGGTGATGATGATTTTTGATTGCCTGTCAATAAAGTTTTTAACAAAGCTTGGTTTTTCATCCTTTTCTGTTTTAATGCTGATAATATCGTCATAGGCAAAGGTGTTGTCATTGTCAAGCCCTGTGAACTCCAGCTCATCATCGTGGAATATTACGCCGTGGGAGAAAATTTCCTTAGTTACAAGCACAGCAACTACTAATGCAACTGCCACACATACAGCAAAGAAAACTACTGCCGATCTTGTATTTTGAACAAGCTTTTTTATTGCAAATATTCCGTACCCGATAACTGCAACATCAAGAATTAAAACTATGATTATTTGAATAGGTGAAAGTATCCTTATAAATTTATCCTTCATATAAATTTTCTCTCCTTAAAATCGTCGTATAATTGAATTTCCTTTGATTGAAATTCTTTGTTGTTAAGATAGCTTAACGGATTTTCGTCCTTAAAGCTGAATTTTAGCTTGTAGCTATATAATGCCTGACGGTACCTGCCCTTGTCAACGCCGTACTTTCCGTCACCGTAAAGAGGGTGACCTATGTGTGCCAAATGAGCTCTGATTTGGTGGGTTCTGCCTGTGTGCAGCTTAATCTCCAATAACGATGCGTCATAATAATAATCAAGCACCGTGTATTCGGTTATTATCTGCTTTGCACCGTCAACCTTGTTGTCGGTTACAGTAACTGTGTTTGTTTTTTCGTTCTTTGTAAGATATGCAGTTAATATCTCACTTTTTCTTGGCATTTTTCCGTGAACAACCGTTAAATAGTATTTTTCTATTTCACGGCTTTTGATTTTGTCATTGACTGTTTTTAATGCCTGTGAGTTTTTTGCACCAATAACAATACCACCGGTGTTACGGTCAATTCTGTTAGCAAGAGAGGGAGTAAAGGATGATGACTCCACATCCCATTCGCCCTTTTCGTAAAGATAACGCTTTAGCCTGGCAACAATATTGTCAATGTAGTCCCTGCCGTCAGGATGACAAAGCACACCAACCTTTTTGTTGATTAGTATAATATTATCATCCTCGTATATTATGTCTAAATCGGTAGATGCCTTTAAAAAATCATAATGCTTTTCCTTGATACTCAAGGCATCATCTTTAAGGTATAGGTCAAGCACATCCCCCTCTTTTAATATCTGTTCGGGTGTGCATCTTTTTTTGTTAACCTTAATATTCTTTTTTCTGATTTCCTTGAACATAAGGGACCTTGGCAGAGAGTCAAATGTTTTTTGAATATATTTGTCAACTCTTTGGCCTGCGTCCTTATTGCTTATCGTAATACTTTTCATATATTAGTTTTTGCTGTTTTTTTCTTCCTCCAGCTCCTGCATTTCCTTGTAGAAAATATTAGCCTTAACATAAACCTGAACAAAATCTTTAATAACCTCTGCCATTTCGCCCTCCTTGTATGGGTTCATAAGTATTCTTTCGTCATCGTCAATTACAAGGGGACCCTTTTCGTAATCGTTAAATGTTGGCATAAGGGAATAGCTTGTTGCCGTTTTAACTATTGAAATAAGTGTAAAATCAGAGGTAGCATTAACAAACCCCTTTTTCTTTGTGTATTTTTCAATAGTAGAAAGGGGAGAAGCATCGTTATGCTTTTTTGTATAGCAGTAGGATATTACCTCTTCAATAAATTTTTCAATCTGTCTGTCGGAATAAGGAGCCTTCAGCAATACAACCTTGTCAATATCTGCAATTCCGTACTGATCGCTGTCGCCACAGGGAATACCGATCATATTTTCATCCTTGTCAACATAAACGGATATTGTGTAAAATTCTCTTTCCATATCTGCACCTCTGATAATAATTAAACTAATTATAACCTATATCGTTGAAAAATACAACAGTAGGTGTTATAATCTTTTTGGTGATAATATGAAAAAGGCTTTAATAACCGGTGGTGCTACCGGAATAGGCAAGGAAACAGCACTGCTTTTTAAAAATAACGGCTATGATGTTTTTGTAACATATAATACTACTCCTATTGATTATGAAGGAGTAACTGCAATAAAGTGTGATTTGTCAAGCCTTAGCGAAATTGAAATGCTTTTTGATAAAGTCGGCGATATTGATGTGCTTGTTAATAATGCAGGTGTCAGCCTTGTAAAAATAATTAACGACACCACAGAGCAGGATTACGATTTAGTTAACAATGTTAATGCAAAATCATATTTCTTTACATCAAAGCTTGCAGTTAAATCAATGATAAAAAATCACAGTGGCTCAATAATAAATGTTTCTTCAATGTGGGGTCAGCTTGGTGCCTCCTGTGAGGTGGCATATTCAATGAGCAAGTCGGCAATTATCGGGCTGACAAAGGCATTGTCCCAGGAGCTTGCTCCCAGTGGAATAACCGTTAACTGTGTATCTCCCGGAATTATAGATACAAGGATGAACAGTCAGTTTGATAAATCAGAGCTTGAGCAGGAGGTGCCGATGGGTAGGCTTGGAACTCCCAATGAGGTTGCACAGGCAATACTGTTTTTAGCCGAAAGCACCTATATTACAGGTCAAATACTGGGCCTCAACGGTGGAATAGTATAAAATTTAGTGAAAAGGTGGATTGACAAATAATCAATCCACCTTTTTGCTATAATTTTGCAGGTATCAGCATAATGCCTGAATCGGTTATATCAATCATACCGTATTTTCCGTCACAAACTGCACCGGGATTCATAACATAAAATCCGTTGTCATAGTTTGTGTATTGGTTATGAGTGTGACCGAACAGGCAAATATTTGCACCCTGAGCCTTTGCTTCTCTTATGATTTCCTCATATCCGAATTTAACATGAAACGGGTGACCGTGAGAGAAAAATATTTTTTTGCCCTTTGCTGTTATTGTTTTGTATAAAGGATAGGTTGAATACCAATCGCAGTTGCCTGAAACTCTCTCATACCTGATGTTAGGATAAAGGGCAAGAACATCGTCAAAATCGTCTTCGCCGTCACCTAAAAATATAAACAAATCTGTGGTATTCATTTGCTTTTCAACTATGTCAAAAAGATTACCCTTTGCTCTGTGAGAGTCACTCATTACAACAATTCTCATTCATAAAACACCGTCCTGCTTCATAGATTATATTAGATTATACTATAAAGGAGAGAATATTTCAATGAACGGAAATGATAAGAATAGCTATGTAAAAGGAAAAATAGATTTGGAGCAAATGAAAAAATCGGCAGAAAACGGAAAGCTGGATGATTTCATAAATAAAAATTTATCAAAGGAAGGTACTGAAAAGCTTAAAAGTATTTTATCAAGCAAGGAAGCAACAGAAAAGCTTTTGTCCACACCACAGGCAAAGGAACTAATGAAAAAATTGACAGAAGGCAAGTAATATGGATAATCTAAACGACATCATCGCAAATTTAAGCGCTGATGACATCAATATGCTAAAGGGTGTCGCCTCATCTATTTTAGGTGAGGAGGCACAGAAAAATCAAAGCAATACAAGCAATCAAGCAACAAATGATTTGACTAATGCATTGTCGAATATCAATAGCCTCGATAATATTGATTTTGAAATGATTATGAAGGCAAAGTCAATATTTGACAAAATGAAAAATACAAAAAGCAAAAATGCAGATTTGATTACGGCACTAAAGCCACATCTAAATCCTCAAACTCGTAATAAAGCAGACCAAGCGTTGAGAATTATGCAGTTGTTTGAGGTGCTACCGTTGTTAAAGGAGTTGTTTTAATGGACCGATTTTCTCAATCGGATATTATTGCGGCTAAAAAGCGAGTACAGGAAATGCAAAGCAGGGCATCTCAATTCGTTGAAAGAGAGGATAGAGCAGACAATAATAATATTAACAATGAAAATAATGTTGCCGAAAAATCAGCCAATAACGATGATAATTCCTCTCAGGATAAATCGTTTTTTATCATCCTTGCCCTCATTATGCTTTTGTCTAAAGAGGGTGCAGATAATTCGTTGATTTTAGCATTACTTTATTTGTTGCTTTAATAGTAAATATTATGTGGAAATTTTGACAATAATATGTTATAATAACTACTAATATTTTTGATTACCCAAATTGTTCGGAGGTATAATATTGAGCTTAATACAAAAAGAAATTGCACCGGGCGTAACTCTTTTAGGTGTTAGTGCCGATAGGTTTAAAACTAACGAAATTGCAATCAGCCTTGCTATGCCGTTAAAAAAGGATACAGCATCTGTTAATGCACTTATGATAAATCTTCTTTCAAGAAAAAGCAGTGCTTACCCAACCTTTGCGTTGCTTAACAGAAAGCTTGCATACCTTTACGGTGCATCACTGTCTGCTATTGTTACAAAGGTGGGCGAGGCACAGGTATTAAAATTAGGTATTACGGGAATTGACGATAGACTTTCACTTGATAAAAGCAGTATATCCCTTGAGTGCTTAAAGCTTTTGACCTCTCTTTTGTTAGAACCAAGGCTTAATGAAAACGGAGAGTTTTACCAGGAGGATGTTGATAGCGAAAGGCGTATTCTTATAGAAAAAATTGAGGCAGAGCAAAACGAAAAAAGGGTATATGTGTTAAGACAGGCTGAGGCGCTTATGTTCAAGGACGAGCCTTACGGTGTTGACAGATACGGAAGTGTTGATGATGTCAAGGCAATTACTCCCTGTGATGTTTTGCTTGCTTGGAAAAATGCTTTATCCCAAGCAAAGCTTATGATTACTATTGTAGGCAGCTCAAATATTGATATGGCACAGGAGCATTTAAAAAATACAATCTCAAAAATTAACAGATGCTATAAGCCGTTGCCTGAAACAGTGTTTGTGCCGGAATGTAATAAAGTTAAAGAAAAGACAGAGTACATTGATGTTAATCAAGGCAAGCTGGTTATGGGATTTCGTGTTAATTTGAAGCCACAGGACAGGCTTACTCCTGCAATGCGCAGCTTTTGCGATATTTTCGGTGGTGGACCTTACTCAAAGCTTTTTGCCAATGTGCGTGAAAAAATGAGCCTTTGCTATTATTGCTCTGCCCGTTACACAAAGCAAAAAAGCTATATTATGATTCAGTGTGGCGTTAACGAGGATAATATGGATAAGGCTGTTAATGAGATACTTCATCAGCTTGACGAAATAAAAAAAGGTAATTTTGAGGAGGAATTTGTATCCTCAAAATTGGCTCTGTCAGACGCAATAACCTCTGTTAATGATGCACCGGAGCTTATTGAGAGCTGGTACAACAGTCAGATTATCAGCGATAGGCTTATAACTCCACAGCAGTCTGTTGAGGAAAACGAGGCTGTTACAAGACAACAGATTATTGAATGTTCAAGGCTTTTAACTCTTGATACAATTTACAGACTTACAGCACCAAAGGAGGCAGAATAATGAAGGAAATAGTATCTACCTCATTAGGCGAAAGGTATTATGAAATTGACCATAAATCAGGATTAAAAATCTTTGTTATGCCAAAGGAGAATTATTCTTCAACCTATGCGGTTTTCGGCACAAAATACGGCTCTATTGACACAAAATTCAAGCGCTCTGACAGTAATGAGTGGACAGCAGTACCTGAGGGAATTGCTCATTTTCTTGAGCATAAGCTCTTTGAAAGTGAGGATTTAGATGCCTTTGCCCGTTATGCAAAAACAGGTGCCTCGGCAAATGCCTATACCTCATTTGACAAAACCTGCTATCTTTTTCAGTGCAGTGATAATTTTGAGCAGTCACTTGAGATACTTCTTGACTTTGTCACTCACCCTTATTTCACCAAGGAAACGGTTGAAAAGGAGCAGGGTATTATAGGTCAGGAAATAACAATGTATTATGATGTGGCAGGCTGGATGAGCACATTTAATTTGCTTAAGCTGCTTTATCACAATCATCCTGTTCGTATTGATATTGCCGGTACGGTTGACTCTATTGCACAAATTACAGACAAGCTTCTTTATGAATGCTACAACACCTTTTATAATCTGCATAATATGTGTCTTGCAGTGGTTGGTAATGTTACACCTGAGCAGGTGCTTAATATTTGTGACAAAATGCTGGAGCCGGCATCCCCACTAAAAATTGAGCGCTCCTTTGATAACGAGCCAAGAGATATTGTTGATAGCTACCGTGAATATAATCTTGCAGTAAATATGCCTGTTTTCTCCTTTGGATATAAGGAAAAATGCGAGAAGCCCGTGCAGGATATAAAGAAAATAATTGAAGTAACAATTCTTCTTGAAATTCTTGCAGGCGACACATCTGATTTGTATAATAATCTGTTTGAAAAGGGGCTTATTAACACCGGCTTTTCAAAGGAATATTTCATCGGGTATGGCTACGAGGCAATAACCTTTGACGGCGAAAGCAGTAATCCACAGGCTGTTGCAGATGAGATTAAAAAAGCTGTAAGGGAGCTTAAGGAAAAGGGAATTGACCATGAGCAGTTTGAGTGTGCAAGGCGCTCTCTTTACGGCAGAGATATTATGGAATATAACGACATTGACTCTATTGCCAACGGCTTCATCAATTCATACTTTAGTGGTTATTCTATTTTCGATTCACAGGAAATATATCGCACTGTAACAAAAAAGGATGTTGAAAACAGGCTTGCAGATATGATGAACGAGGAGTTTAGTGCACTGTCAGTGGTAAAGGAGAAGAATAATGAGTAATTATACAAGGGTGTATTTTGAGGGATTGGGAATTGATTTTGATTTGCCCTCAGTTGCATTTACTATTTTTGGACATGAGGTTAATTGGTATGGTATTATCATAGCCTTTGGATTTGTACTTGCCGTGCTTTACGGTGGAAGAATGGCTTATAAATGGAAGATGAGCCTTGACGGTATGACTGACGTGCTTATTTGTGGAACAATCTTCGGTATTATTTGTGCCAGAGCATATTATGTAATTTTTGAATGGTCGTATTACAAGAACCATTTGATAGAAATTCCACAGATTTGGAACGGTGGAATTGCCATTTACGGTGGCATTATCGGTGCACTTATCGGTGCTGCCATCGGATGTAAGATTGGCAAAATCAACTTTCCCAACCTACTTGATTTAGGTGCGCTGGGTCTTTTAATCGGACAAGGCATCGGCAGATGGGGTAATTTCTTTAATCAAGAGGCATTTGGTGTTAATACCGATACGGCACCCTTTCGTATGTGGAGCTTAAAAATTCAGCACACACTTGAGGCAAGTGCAGACGCTCTTGCAGCAAAGGGCATTGAGGTTGACCCAACAATGCCTGTTCACCCAACATTTCTATACGAGAGTGTGTGGTGCATATTAGGCTTCTTTATTCTTAACTACATTGTTAAAAAGCAAAGAAAATTCAAGGGTGAGGTATTTTTACTTTACGGAGTGTGGTATGGTGCCGAAAGAGCAGTTGTTGAGGGATTGCGTACAGATTCCCTTTATATAGGTAACACAACGCTGCGTGTCAGCCAACTGCTTTCAATGATTATTGTTTTAGTCTTTGCAGCAGCACTTGTGGTATGCTTTGTAAAGCTGAAAAAGGGTACACTTCCAAAGGCACTTGTACTTGACTCTGCCGTTGCTGATACAGAAGAAAAAATTACTGCAGAGCAAACAGTACCTGAAACAACAGATAACGAGGAGATAGAAAATGGCACAGATAATTGACGGAAAAGCAGTTTCAAGGCAGGTTAGAGAAAGAGTAGCCAACGAAACTGCAAAATTAAAGGAAAAGGGTGTTACTCCCGGTCTTGCAGTAATTATTGTAGGCGAGGACCCTGCATCACAGGTTTATGTTAAAAATAAGGAAAAGGCTTGTGAGGAGGTAGGCTTTTACAGTGAAAAATTTGCCCTGCCGGAAAATACTACTCAAGAGGAGCTTAATGCTCTTGTAAAAAAGCTTAATAACGACCCGAAAATCAACGGTATTTTGTGTCAGCTCCCATTGCCTAACCACCTTGATGATAAGGAGGTTATCAATCTTATTGATCCGATTAAGGATGTAGATGCATTTCATCCTGTTAATGTGGGTGCAATAATGATTGGTGATTATAACTTTTTGCCTTGTACTCCTGCCGGTGTTATGGAGCTTATCCGTTCAACAGGCGTTGATGTGTCAGGCAAAAAAGCAGTAGTTATGGGCAGAAGTAATATCGTAGGCAAGCCAATGGCAATGCTTCTTCTTCACGAAAATGCAACGGTAGAGATTACCCACTCAAGAACAAATAATCTTGCCGAAATAACATGCCAAGCCGATATTCTTGTTGCAGCTATCGGTAAGGCGAAATTTGTAAAAAAAGATATGGTAAAGCAAGGTGCAGTTGTAATTGATGTTGGTATGAACAGAGATGAAAACGGTAAGCTTTGTGGCGATGTAGATTTTGAGGATGTTAAGGATAAATGCTCATTTATTACTCCTGTACCGGGTGGAGTAGGTCCAATGACAATTTCAATGCTTATGCAAAATACATTAACAGCAGCAAAAATTCAAAACGGTATAAAGGATTGATTTTATGGCGCTTGAAGAACAAGTGGTGGATAGACTGATAGAAAAGGGCTACCGTATTGCCTTTGCAGAATCCTGCACAGGTGGTCTTTGCTCGGGAACTCTTGTAAATGTGACTAATGCGTCAAAGGTGCTTGATATGTCGTTTGTTACCTATGCTAACGAGGCGAAAATTTCCTTGTTAGGCGTTAATGCTGATACTATCCTGTCAAACGGTGTAGTCAGTGAGGAGGTAGCATACGAAATGGCACAGGGCGTAGCTAATGCTGCAAATAGTCAGGTAGGCGTAGGAATAACAGGCGTGGCAGGTCCCGGTGGTGGAACAGATAAAAAGCCTGTGGGTATGGTCTGCTTTGGATTTTGTATCAACGGCAGGGTAGAAACATTTACTCAATATTTTGGCGAGATAGGCAGAAATCAGGTTAGAAAGTCAAGTGTTGAATTTGTTTTTGAAAAATTACTTGAACTTATATAAATTTGATGTATAATACAATTTGAAGAGAGGTTTTGAATATGAAAAAGATTTATAGAAGCAAGCAGGAAAGAATGTTATCAGGCGTATGTGGTGGTATAGCAACATACCTGAATGTAGATCCAACAATAGTTAGGCTTATTTGGGCATTGGTGTCTGTATTTTCAGCAGCAGTACCCGGTGTACTTTTGTATATCATTTGCTCAATCGTTATTCCGGACGAGCCTGACTCATACGACACAACAGGCACATATCACGAATAACTAAATTCAGTTGAGTTGGCTTTTGTCAACTCAACTTTTAAAATCAAATAATCGCTGATATGGCTCAGTAGGTAGAGCAGTTCACTCGTAATGAACAGGTCGTCGGTTCGAATCCGACTATCAGCTCCAAAAAAGAACTGATGTTTTTTTATCGGTTCTTTTTTTATCTTTCACTTGTCAAAATTTTTACATAGCGATATAATGAAGGAGGAAAACCATAAAAAATTTGCTAGATAAGGGGGAATATTATGCGTTACGAAATTAAGGGTGGCTCTTTTCCTGTGGTAGTATGTGAGCTTGATGACGGCGAGCAAATGATTACGGAAAAAGGCTCGATGGTTTGGATGAGTCCAAACATAAAAATGGACACCAAGGGTGGTGGACTGGGCAGAATGTTTTCAAAAGCAATTTCCGGAGAAAGTATGTTTCAAAACATCTATACTGCTAACGGGAACGGTATGATTACATTTGGCTCAAGCTTCCCCGGTGCAATTAAGCCTGTAATTATTGATAGCACACATGAGATGATTGTTCAAAAGAGTTCTTTCCTTGCTTCAACATCAGGAGTAAATCTTTCAATTCATTTTAACAAAAGATTTAGCGCCGGCTTGTTTGGAGGAGAAGGATTTATTATGCAACGCCTGTCAGGTAATGGTATCGCCTTTGTAGAAATTGACGGTGAGCTCATAGAGTATAATCTTGTTCAGGGTCAAAGGCTTGTTGTTGATTCGGGTAGTGTGGCAGGCTTTGAAACAACGGTTAGTATGGAAATTCAGCAGGTACCGGGGCTTAAAAACAAGATTTTCGGTGGCGAGGGATTGTTCAACACAGTTCTTACAGGACCGGGTAAGGTATGGCTCCAGACAATGCCGATTTACAATGTTGCCAAAGCACTTATGCCTTATATGCCAACAGGTAATAACGGATAAGATTTTTTCAAGATAGAGTTGGACCTCAGTTATACAGTCGAGGTCTAACTCTTTTTTTTGATAACATAATATACAAAAACTCATATGATGTTTTGTTAAAATTAAACATAATTAGCAAAAACAGTTGATTTTGACACAGAAATATAAGATAATATATTATAAGTAACTATGTACTCTTGTTAGGAGGATTAGCGTGAAAAAGTTTATTTCTGTTATTATGGCAGTGATTTTGTCTATATCGGTGCTGTTATGCTCAGTACCTACTTATGCCTTTAGGGTGGATAGCACCTTTGGTGCGTCACTTTACGGCACTAACTGGATGAGTGGACTAAAGGACGATGTGTTGTTGTCTGATATTTCCATGCCCGGTACTCACGATTCAGGTGCAAGGCTTATGGGTGCTACTCCGGGTGCTGCCCAGTGTCAAAGCTTAACCATTAGGCAGCAGCTTGAGGCAGGCGTTCGCTACTTGGATATGCGACTTGAATATGACACAAGCGTATCAGGCAGTGTTAGAGTTGTTCACGGAATTATTGACTGCCTTAACGACAGTGGCGGTCCTCTTACCCTTGACTCCGTTATTAACGATTGTTATCAGTTTTTAAAGGATTATCCTACTGAAACTATCATTATGTCAGTTAAGGAGGATGACGGTAGTAACACGCAAACTCTTGCCAATGTGCTTATGGATAAGTTCTATGCTAATCAGTCGTATTGGTATTTAGGCTCAAGTATCCCAAAGCTAAAGGATGTTCGCAAAAAGATTGTTCTTGCCAAGCGTATATCACAGATTTACGGTGGTCTTAATTTAAGCTGGGGCGACCAAGGCTCTAACGGCTCAATGGTTCAGGTTAATTCAGCACTTACAGTTCAGGACAGGTACAATATGAGTGCTAATGCCAAGTGGCAGAGCGCAGCAAAGCCGATGATTGCATCTCCAAAGCCGGCGGGAATGTTCTATCTCAACTTCCTTTCGTCAACAGGTGGCAGCTTAATTCCCAATCCTTCCGGTACTGCCAGCGAGATGAACAGTAGCTTTTTGAAGTATCCGCTTGCCAATAACAAGTGCTACGGAATAATCATTTTCGACTTTGTTAACGAAACCTTGGCAAAAAAGGTTTATCAGTGTAATGACCTAATATCCAGAGTAACGCCCAGTCCAACATCAGGTGAATATTACTACCGACTTAATGTTAATACCAGCAACTGTATCGACAGTAACTGGAGTAGGGTGTCCTTAAAGCTGTATTATAAATCCAATAACGGTACAGGAACTGAATACAGCAAAACTATTTTTGAAAATGACAGTGGCGAAACAAGTGGATATCAATTTGTTTGTGCAAACAGAAATTCCTGTTTTTCCGGAATACTAAAGGGCTTTCCTACACGGCTTGAATTTATATATCGGGTTAACGGTGGCCATTTGGTTATGGACTTTGATATGTATATAAGCGACAGTATTAACGGCACTCAGCACAAAATTATTGAAGATAATATCGACCAATCAGGCAGCCTTAATGTAACAAAGAATTTTGTAGTCGCTTCGGAAAATATGCCTACACCCACCGAAATTCATTTTGACGGCGATTCAAAGGTTACATACACGGCGCCAAAGGTTGCCAGCGATACATACAGAAATGTTTTCAGCGCAAGAATATATGACCAATACGGTGTTTCGTGGAACGATTCACCAACATCATATTATTTAAAAACAAGCCTTACAGGTGTAACATTGGCCAATAATTCCCTTACTATTACAAACAAGTTTAATAACAACAAAACACAAAGAACGGTTTTTGTTTGTGCTGCTTATGAAAAAAACGGCTTTAGTATGAAAAACGAGTCGGAAAAGCAGTTGGTTATTTATCCAAACGAAATTGATTATACATTTCTTAACTGGGATGACTCGGTGATTTACACTGATGATGATTATGCAGGCGTTGTACCTACCTATGTGGGCGAAACTCCTGTTAAGCCGTTTACGGAAAGCGAGCATTATGTTTTTACAGGCTGGTATCCTCAAACGGCATTGAGCCTTTCAAACACTCAGTACAGAGCACAATATACTCCACAGGAGCATAGCTTCTATGAGTACGGCGTTGCTCCACAGGAGGATACTGAGGCAAAGCTCAGACATCATTGCACAGTTTGTGAATATTACTATGACACAGAGTATAATGTTGACAACAGTACCTTGGTTGCTGCTCTTTTAAAGGCAGAGAATTTGAATAGCAAGGATTATACCGACGAGTCATTAAATGTGTTTAAGGAATATTTTAATGAGTATTCACAGCTTGTAAATAATTATCCTACTCAACAGCAGGTTGATGATGCAGTAAGGAATATTCTCAATTCAATAACAGAGCTTGTTCCGTATTTGAGTGTTAGAGTAAATGCAGAAAACGGTAGCTTTTCCGTTGCATATAATGATAATGTTGATAACGCTCAATACCACTCACTGCTCTTTGGCACTAATGTTACGGTAACCTCTACTCCAAAGAGTGGCTATCGCTTTGTGGGATGGTTTGATAATACAACAAATTGCTATGTGTCAACGCAGGAGGAATACTCCTTTGCCGTTACATCAAACACATCTGTTACTGCAAAGTATGTTAAGTCCGATTATACGCTGTTAACATTTGCTAACGAATCAGGACAAATTCAGCTTGTAGTTGCAAAAACTCCTGCTCAGTGGAGCAGCGTAGCAACACTAAATGACCTGTTGCCCGATGTTCCGTACAAAGTAGGCTGTGCTAACGGCAGATGGGTCTATGACGACGCAGATGCTATATCAAAGCTTCAGGAAGGTGAATGTGTAACAATTTATCCTGAATACGATGCTCCAAGCTTTGAAAATCCTGCAATACCGACTCCTGTTGATAACAAGCCTGCACTTAATCTTTATTACAGATATGATGCAGAAAATGTTGTAGGTTCCTTTGCAATGGCACTTGCCGTTCCTGAGGGAGTTACAGTTGAGTCGGTTGGAATCGGATTTTACTTTGCAGATGCCGAGGTATTTAATCCGTCTAACTTTGAATTAACAATTAACAATAAGCTTCAAACAGGCAGATTTAATTTGGATTCATTACAGGGTGTTTATGTTGCAAATATGCACAAATTCACTTCAGATAAGAATTGGGCAGTAAGAGGATATGTCACATATTATGACGAAAACAATGCTCTTAAGGTTGCCTATACAAATCAAATCAATGTAATTAACAGCCAAGAGGTTTAATACAAGCTAAAGGACAGGTCGTTGACCTGTCCTTAGTTTTTTGCCTTTTTTGATATTCTTATCTCATTGCATCGGATACTGCGTCGCCTGCCTTATCTACTGCTCCACCAACACCGTCTGCCACATCGTTAACACCCTCGCCAATATCGTCACCAACCTTGTCTGCTCGTGACACAGCGTCGTTTGTTGTGCTGTTATTTGTTGATGATGTGTTAGTGGTTGATTGATTTGTTGTTTCTGTAACAGCAGAAGTTCCTGTTGTTGTGGTTGTTGCATCATTATCATTTCTTGCACAACCCATAAACACTGTAACAATAACAGCAACTGCCATTGCTATAATTAAAATCTTATTTTTCATAATACTACTTCCTTTCAAAAATATGATGCCCAGTTGTAATTTTTTTATTCAATTATTTTGTAAGTGTTCCACCGTCACTGTAAAGCAGCAGCAAAATATTTTCCTCGGCTCCGGTTTGGGTATTAACATAAATTAAAACCTCCTCGTTGGTTTCACTGCTTTTGCAGTGGAGCTCGTAGCACATTGCCTCTGTACCGTTATCCTTTGGTATTATGCATTTTTTAGTATCTATTACCTTAAGATAAGGGCTAATATTTTTGCTGATCTCCTCTATGCTTTTAGATTGAGTGAATTTATCTCTTTCTCTGTGATTTGTCAAAAAGCCCTTTGCCTCCAACGACACAACCTTGCCGTCGTTCATAGAAACACCGACCTTGATTAAATCACTGTAATACACTACATTATTTTTGTTGTATGCAAAATTGATTACGCAAACATTATTGTCGGTCATATAGTAGGTTTCCTTCATATTATCGTAGCCTAATTTATCCAAATAGCTTTTGGCAATGTTAATAGCATTTTTTTCGGTGATTGATGAATTGCTGATTTTTCCACCAAAAAGCATATATGCCACATAACATCCATTTTTAGTAATACCAACCGTTTTTTGTCCGTGAGTAAAAACATAGCAGGGAATTAAGCCCTCCTCCTCTGCCGTAAAGCTTACCTGATCAACAGAGCAGTTCATTGCATATGCTGCTGTGTCAATGGCCTCGTCCTTTGTGTAAGATTCCTTGTTTTTTATCATTTGTGCTTCACGGTTTAATACTGCGTCGGCAAAGGGACCGTCATAAAGCAGAGTGGGGTAGTCCTTAAAAACAGATTGTGTATTATTCATATCGTTTGACAGTGCACTGACATTTACATTGCTTTTTGCCCTAACATTGCTTGATGTGATTTGCCCACCGTTATTGCAGGTTGATACCATTTCGGAAATTGACTGATTAAGCTGCCTTGCATATGATAAAAGCACCGTTAGATTTTTATGCTCACTGTCGCTGATTTTTTTGCCGTTTGTAACCTTTTGAGCAATGAATGTTGCATAGTCGCTTGCCTGACTGATAAATTTATAGGTTGAGCCTAAATTCATTTGCGCCACTGGAAGTCGTGATAATGCACCCTTGGCTTCATTACATTGGGAGTATAAATCAGAGCTGATTTCTATCAGCATTTTATCACTGTTTGAATAAATGCTTTTCGTCAAATTTGTTTCAATAGAATCCATTGTTTCCGATAGCTCATTTAGGCTTTGCTGATAATTATTTTCAAGTGCAGTTTGATAATTATTGGCATTGTTCATATTCATAATTGCAAATCCTGCAAGTATGGTTATTACTGTAATTGAATATGAAAACAACCTAATATAGCCTCTTTTTGTCATAAAAATTACCTCCATAATCTATTTTTTACCGAAAAACAGAAAAATAATCAAAAAAATTATTTTAATGTGGCTCAATATATGTTACAATAATACTAATTATTGTTACTATGGAGTAGTATGCTATGGCAAAAGTTGAAGGTAAAAAAAGAATTGTAGTTAAGGTTGGCACATCAACACTAACTCACCAAACAGGAAAAACAAATATTGCCCGTATGTCAAGGCTGGTTTCTGTTTTGTCTGACCTTAAAAATGAGGGACACGAAATAGTGCTGGTGTCCAGTGGTGCAGTTGGAATAGGCTCTGCAAAATTGGGATTTGAAAAAAAGCCTGATACCACCAGTGGCTTGCAGGCATCTGCTGCTGTGGGTCAGTGTGAGCTGATGTTCCTTTACGATAAAATGTTCAGCGAATACGGCGTAGTTGTCAGTCAGCTTCTTTTTACTGCCGATACACTTATCAACAGTGTGGAAAAGGCTCACCTGCTTGATACATTTAATCAACTGCTTGAGTACGGTGCCCTGCCGATTGTTAACGAAAATGACTCTGTTTATGTAGAAGAGCTTTTAAACGGCGATAACGATTGTCTTAGTGCAAATGTGGCACAGCTAATCAATTCGGATTTATTGATATTGTTAACAGATACAGACGGCTTATACACCGATAACCCCACAAAAAATAAAGAGGCAAGGCTAATATCCCGTGTTGATAAAATCACTGACGAAACCTTCAATATTGCAGGTGGCGCAGGCGAAAAGGGAACAGGTGGCTTTTTTACAAAAATTAAGGCAGCAAAGATTGCCACAGACGCTAATATTCCCGTAATTGTTATGAACGGTGAAAATCCTATGGCAATATATGATGTTCTTAAGGGAGAAAGCATAGGTACATATTTTTCTGCAAAGGGTGAATAAAATGTTAGAACAGTTAGGTATAAATGCAAAAAAATCAGCAGGTGTGCTAACCTCTGTTACAACGCAGCAAAAAAATAATGCGTTAAAGGAAATTGCAAAGGCACTTGTTGAAAATTCAGATATTATAATTTCGCAAAACAAAATTGACCTTGAAAACGGTAAAAATGCAGGACTGAACGAAGGACTTTTGGACAGGCTTATGCTTGACGAAAACAGAATTAAAGCTATTGCCGAGGGCTGCTTGCAGGTGGCAGAATTAGACGACCCTTGTGGCAAGGTGCTTGAGGAGGTTACCCGTCCAAACGGTCTTGTAATAAAAAAGGTATCATGCCCTATGGGAGTTATTGGAATTATTTTTGAGGCTCGTCCAAATGTTACTGCCGATGCTGCTGCCCTTTGCTTAAAAAGTGGCAACGCAGTTATTTTGCGTGGTGGCAAGGAGGCAATCAATTCCAATATTGCCATAGCAAATGTTATGCGTGATGCAATAGAAAAAGCAGGCTTGCCTAAGGATGCAATTCAGCTTGTTACAGATACAAGCCGTCAATCATCAACTGAGCTTATGAAAATGAAGGGAAATCTTGATTGCCTTATTCCTCGTGGAGGTAAGGCGCTTATTCAAGCAGTGGTGGAAAATTCTACTGTACCCGTAATTGAAACAGGCTCAGGTAATTGCCATATTTATGTTGACAACGAGGCAGATATTGATATGGCAGCAGATATAATATTTAATGCTAAAACACAGCGTATAGGTGTTTGTAACGCTTGCGAGAGCCTTGTTATCCGCAGTGATATTATTGACAGAGCACTGCCTGTCATCAAGTCAAGGCTTGATGCAAAAAATGTTGTTATCAAGGGTGACCAAAGGGCAATGAATGCTTGCGACGGTATTGAGCCGGCAGGTGACGAGGATTTTGCAACAGAATATCTTGATTATATTATCAGCGTTAAAACCGTTGACAGCCTTGACGAAGCTATTGAACATATCAATAAGTATTCAACAGGTCATTCGGAGGCAATAATTACAAATAACGAAGATAAAGCACAGGAATTTATGAGCAGGATTGATTCCTCCTCTGTCTATCATAATGCGTCCACTCGCTTTACAGACGGTGGCGAATTTGGATTAGGAGCTGAAATCGGTATTTCAACCCAAAAGCTTCACGCAAGAGGACCAATGGGACTTCCCCAGCTGACTACAACAAAGTATTTAATTTTCGGAAACGGACAGGTTAGATAATAAATGGATGAAAAGGAAAAAGAAAAGATAAGAAAAAAGCGTAAAAGGGCAGAAAGAAGAAAGCAGGCAGGAAAGAATTTTTTAATTTTTATCTCAATTCTTGTTTTGGCTGTGGCTGCATTTCTTATTACAATGAAGCTGTGTGACCCGGATTTTAAAATTTCAAGCCTCTTTCCTGAGGAAAAGGCACAGCAGGTTGTATCATTTGTAAAAGAGGATATACTAAAGCAAACTACTACAACAACCACCACAACAACTACTACAAGACCTACCACAACAAAGCCCAAGAATTATGATTATACATCCTTTGATGATTTTGCATTCGATACATCGCTTCAGGGCAATCAGGTTGGTAATTTGTTAAACAAGTCAAAGGGCATGGTTACATACAGCTCCTCCTATATTTATTACAGTATTGCAGGTAAGGGCTTATACAGATTTGAGCCTAATTCCGAATCTAACAAGGAGCTTGTTGTAAACAACTATAACTTTACCTGTCTTAATGTTTTAGGCGACTATATCTATATGGTAGATACTGACAGCCATAAGCTGAAAAAAGCACAGATTATCGGTGGTGATACTGTTAATTTGGCAGACGGTATTGCCTTTGCTTATCTTTATAACGATAAGTTTTATTATGTTGGTACAGATAACACAGTAGGTGTTATTAACATTGACGGCGACGGCAGAGCTGTTCTTTATCAGGCAGAGGCAGGTAAAAGGGTTCGCTTTGTGGGTATATCTCTTTCAAGAGTATTTTTTACCGTATATGACGAGGTTTCAAAATATTATGAATATATAACCGTAGATATTCACGACAAGTCCGACAGAAGATATTTTATGAATGATAGTAAAAATAACGACATCATAAATGTTCAGCTTGAATGTGGTTATTTCTATTTTTATCAAAGACAGGACGATAACAGCTATAACCTGTGCAGACAAAAGTTTGGCTCTGAAAAAATAGTTACTCTTGCAGAGCGTTGCTCCGTTAAGGATTATCCTGTTGTTTATGCAAACAGACTTTATTATACGGCTGTTAAGAATAATGCTGTTCAAGCCAGAGAGTTAAATATGAATACAATGGCAGATAAGCTAATGTTGTATATAACAAATCCAACCGATAAAAATGCTATCGGCGTTGGCTACGGATACCAATATGTTTATCTGTTTGGCCCAAGCCAAGGCTTATATAAGGGTAGCTGTATTTATACATCATCATCAAAAGATAATACCTTGACCTTTAAAAACGGTAATTGGAGCTATTAACAATAATGTTAAATTAAAATAAGGAGAGCAGGGAATGGACAAATATAAAAAATTAGCATCCAACACAATAATATTTGCAATCGGCACTTTTTCATCAAAGGTGCTGTCGTTCCTTCTTATGCCCTTTGTAACAAGGATGATGGCAACAGGTGACTATGGCTCAGCCGACCTTGTTCAGCAAACGGTAAATGTTCTTATTCCTATTGTTACATTGCAGGTTAACAGTGCAGCCTTAAGATTTGCTCTTGACAAGGCAAAGCAAAAAGCAGATGTTCTAACTGTCGGTGTGAGAACAACCTTGCTTGGATTTATTGCATTTTTGCTATTTGCATATCCAATCAGCCTAATACAAATTAACGATTTCAGATTAGGCGATTATATTGTTCTTATCTACATTTTTGTTCTTATTTCCGGCTTTAGACAGCTTTGTCAGCAATTTGTAAGAGGCAGTGGTCATGTAAAGCTTTTTGCCATAGATGGTATTATTGCCACGGCAACAACGCTTTTGTTCACAATTCTGTTTCTCGGTGTGTTCAAATGGGGGGTAACAGGCTATATAGTTGCTATTATTGCATCTGATTTTTGTTCAATTATTTTTTATGTCTTTACGGCAAAGCTATACAGATATGTTAAGCCGCATTTAATGGAAAAGGGAATTGCAGGTCAAATGCTGAAATATTGTATTCCACTTATTCCAACAGTAATTCTTTGGTGGATTATCAATGTTTCCGACAGATATATGGTAACATATTTTGTAGGCTCATCTGCCAATGGATTATATACGGCAGCCTCAAAGATACCTAACTTTGTAATTTTGTTTTCTCAAATCTTTATTGACGCTTGGCAGCTTTCTGCCGTTGACGAATATGACAGTCAGGATAGAGCAAGATTTTTCACAAGGGTATTCAGGGTGTATAGTGGTGGAGTGTTTACAGTAGCATCTGCCTTGATTTTATTCTGCCAGCTATTCACAAAAATTCTTGTTGCTCCGTCCTATTATGAGTCATGGAATTATGTGCCTATATTGATTATTGCCACAACATTTTCCTGTATTGTTAACTTCCTTGCCTCTGTCTATATGGCAGAGAAAAAATCGCTTATGGCACTTCTTACAGCGTCATCCGGTGCAATAACCAACATCGTTCTTAATTTAGTATTTATTCCTAAAATGGGTGCAAACGGTGCTGCCTTGGCAACAGTTTGTGCATTTCTTGTAGTGTTTGCAACAAGGGGTGCCAACACAAGAAGATATATTAAAATTGATTTTAATCTGCCACTTATGCTGCTTGAAACAGCATTGCTTATTACCCAAAGCGTGCTAATGCTGACTCTAAAGAGTGGAGTAGTGCTTTATGCTATTGAAGCAGTAATGCTTTTAGCAATGCTTTTGGTAAATATTAAGCCAATTAAGGAGTTGGCAGGATTGATACTGAACAAGTTTATTAAAAAGCGCAGAAACAATTAAGACAGCATATTTTAACTTACTATTGCAAAATACCAAATTTTAGTATATAATACACAAAGTACACTGTAATTTTTATTAAATTTGAAATATATTTTGGAGGATTTGTATGAAAAAAATGACTGTTGCACAGGCTAAGAAAGCAATTAGCGATAAACTGAGCCATTTCTTCGGTGTGGATCCTAAAACTGCTACTGATGAACAGTATTACAAGGCAGTTTCAATGATTGTTCGTGATATGCTTTCTGAAATGAACAGCGAGTTTCGTCAAACAGCAAAGGGACAGGACTCAAAAGAGATTTACTATCTTTGTATGGAATTTCTTATGGGTCGCTCTCTTAAGAATAATCTTTATAACTTAGACTTAACAGAAACATTTGAGCAGGCACTTGAGTCCTTTGATGTAAAGCTCGACAAGCTTTATGATAAGGAGCCTGACGCAGGATTAGGTAACGGAGGTCTGGGCAGACTTGCAGCCTGCTATCTTGACGGACTTGCAACAAACGGCTTTGTATCAATGGGATATTCTATCAGATATGAGGCAGGTATTTTCAAGCAAAAGCTTATTGACGGCTGGCAGACAGAGCTTCCTGATTTCTGGCTTCCCGGTGGCGATGTTTGGCTTGTTCCTCGTGAGGAAAGAGCAGTTGAGGTTAAGTTTGAAGGCTGGGTAGAGGATAGCTGGGACGGTGATTATCACCATGTTGAGCAAAAGGATTGTAATGTTGTAACTGCTATTCCTTACGATATGTATGTTTCAGGTAAGGGCAAGGGTGTTTCAAGGCTTCGTCTTTGGGCATCAAGAAAGCCTGAGCTTGATATGGGTCTTTTCAATTCAGGCTCATATATTAAGGCAATGGAGCAGTCTGCAATGGCAGAGGCTATTTCAAAGGTGCTTTATCCTGCCGATAATACTCCTGAGGGTAAGTCACTTCGTCTTCGCCAGCAGTATTTCCTTGTTTCTGCCTCAATTCAGGATATTATTAAGCGTCATTTAACAAAGTACGGTACTCTTGATAACCTGCCTGAAAAGGTTGCAATTCATATTAACGACACTCATCCTACAATGGCTATCCCCGAGTTAATGAGGATTATGCTTGACGAATGTGGATATGATTGGGATACTGCTTGGAGTATTGTTACAAAAACAGTAGCATACACAAACCATACTGTTATGAAGGAGGCACTTGAGTGCTGGAGCGAGGATTTATACAGAAGACTTCTTCCTCGTATTTATGAGATTACAAAGGAAATTGATAACCGTTTCCGTGCATATGTTTGGGGTGCTACCCACGACGCCGGCAAGGTTGAAAGAATGGCTATTATTTCCTGTGGTGTTGTAAGGATGGCTAACCTTTGTGTAGCAGGCTCACACTCAGTTAACGGTGTATCTGCCCTCCATTCTGAAATTCTTAAGGATACAGTATTCAACGATTTTTATACTATCACTCCCGAAAAGTTCAAGAATGTAACAAACGGTATTGCATTTAGGCGTTGGATTTGTCAGGCTAATCCGGAGCTTACAGGCTTAATTACAGAGCTTATCGGCGACGGCTTTATTACAAAGAGCGACGAGCTTTTAAAGCTTCGTGATTATAAGAACGACAAGCAAGTTCTTGACAGAATCAGTGGCATTAAGCTTGCAAATAAGGAACGCTTTGCTGACATTGTTAAAAAAAGAAACGGCATTGAGCTTGACCCAACATCAATCTTTGATGTTCAGGTTAAGCGTCTTCACGAGTACAAAAGGCAGCAGCTTAATGTTCTCAATATTATTGCACAGTATCAAATGCTTAAGGCTAATCCAAATATGGAATTCCAGCCAAGAACATATATCTTTGCGTCAAAGGCAGCTCCCGGCTACTTTATGGCAAAGAAGATTATTGAGCTTATTGATGCACTTGCAACGGTAGTTAATAATGACCCTGACATCAAGGGAAGAATTAAAGTGGTGTTTATGGAGGACTACAATGTTTCTCTTGCAGAATCACTTATGCCGGCAGCAGATATTTCAGAGCAGATTTCACTTGCCGGTACTGAGGCTTCCGGTACAGGTAATATGAAGCTCATGCTCAACGGTGCAGTAACTCTGGGCACTATGGATGGTGCTAATGTTGAGATTTATGATGCAGTTGGTGAGGATAATATCTTCATTTTCGGTATGAATACTCCTGAGGTTAACCAGCTTAAGAAAAGTGGATACAGCCCAATGCAGTATCTTAACAATAATCCGGTGCTTAAGGGTGCAGTTGAATTTATTGCAAACGGTGTTAACGGCAAGCATTTCGGCGAAATTACATCAATGCTTACAAATTCGGACAGCTATATGGCACTTGCAGACTTTGCTGATTACCAAAAGGCACAGCAGGCTTCTGCCCAGGCTTATGCCGACAAGGAGCGCTTTGCAAGAATGTCACTTATGAATATCAGTGGTGCAGGCGTGTTCAGTGCAGACCGTTCAATTATGGATTATGCAGACAGAATTTGGAATACAAAGCCTGTTAGATTTGAGTCAGTGCCTAAAAAGGCAGTGCAGAATGATGTCAAGGAAACAAAAAAGCCGGCAGTAAAATCTGCAAAAAAGGCAGCATCAAAGCCTGCTAAAAAGACGACAAAGAAGGCTGCAAAAAAGACTAAATAATCAAATTAAAAGCAGACACGGTAAAAATATATCGTGTCTGTTGCCATAGGGGATACTATGTTGATTTTTAACTCAAGGGACAAAAATTACAAGTCAATAATATCCGCTCTTGCCACAGACGAACAATGCAAGCTTCGCATAACAGTACCAAGGGATTGCAAATGCAGCAGTGCAACATTAGTTGTAACAAAAGAGGGCGACGGTGAATGTGCTGCTTATTACGGTATGTTTTGGGCAGGTATGTGTGGTGATGATTACGAGTATTGGGAGCTTCATTTCAGTGCCACAACACCGGGACTTTATTTTTATCATTTTGAGCTTGATACACCTTGGGGTAAAAGCTTTATTATGAATGTTGGCAACGGCAAGGGTGATTTCTCTGCCGACAGCAATGAGTTTCAGCAAACAGTTTATGATAAGAATTTTAAAACTCCTGATTTCATTAAGGGTGGCATAATATATCAAATTTTCCCCGACAGATTTTTCAATTCAAAAACTAAAAAGGATAATGTGCCTGCAAATCGTGTAATGCGTAATTGGGACGATGAGCCCTACTGGCGTCAGGAGGATATGAAGGATGGCATATGGAATAACGACTATTTCGGTGGCGACCTAAAGGGTATTGAAAGAAAATTGTCATATATTTCCGATTTGGGAGTTAGCTGTATCTATCTTAATCCTATTTTTGAGGCGCACTCAAATCATAGATATGACACTGCCGATTATGAAAAAATTGACAGTCTTTTAGGCAGTGAGGACGACCTAAAGCATCTTTGCACTGTTGCAAGGGAGAGGTACGGTATATCAATTATTCTTGATGGTGTTTTCAGCCATACCGGCTGTGACAGTAAGTACTTTAATATGTATAACAGGTATAATACCGTTGGTGCATATAACAGCAAGGAAAGTCCGTATTATTCCTGGTATAAATTTATTGATTATCCTGACAATTATCAGGCTTGGTGGGGTATTCGCCTTTTGCCTGAAATTGCTGAGGAGGACCAAGGCTACCGTGATTATATCTGTGGCGAAAACGGTATTTTGCGCAAATGGATGAGATGTGGTATCAGTGGCTGGCGACTTGATGTTGCAGACGAGCTGCCGGACATTTTCCTTGATGATTTAAGGAAAGCCGTTAAAGCCGAAAATGAAAATGCAATCATAATAGGCGAGGTGTGGGAGGATGCCACAAACAAATTTGCCTATGGCAGCCGACGCAGATATTTGTTAGGTGAGCAGCTTGATTCAGTAATGAATTATCCCTTTGCAAATGCAATTCTTGATTTTGTCAGGTACGGCAACGGGGATAGATTTTTCAACAGTATTATGTCTATTATTGAAAACTATCCACCACAGGTGCTTAATTCACTGATGAACCATATTGGTACTCACGATACAATGCGTGCAATAACCCGTCTGGCAGGTCCTGATTGTCAGGGCAAGGATAGGGATTGGCAGCATAAGAATAATACACTGTCATCATACGATTACCTAAAGGGCGTTTCTATGATGAAAATGGCATCTCTTATTCAATTTACCTTGCCGGGAGTGCCTTCAATCTACTATGGCGATGAGGTTGGTATGCAGGGTATGAAGGACCCGTTTAACCGTGCTGCCATGCAGTGGAAAAATCAAAACAAAATTCTCCTTAAATGGTATCAAAGGTTAGGTCAAATCAGGAGAGGCACACAGGCATTTATTGACGGCGAATTCATCCCTGTTTATTGCGAAAATTCAGCCATAGCCTATGAAAGAGCAAACCACACAGGCAGTGTGCTTGTGGCAGTTAATAATAACAACGAGGAAGTAAAAATTCTCGTTGGTGACAGCTGGAATAATTCATATTGCTATTTTGATTACAAATGCGAAAACGGAATTATTACCTTACCACCACACAGATATACAATGCTTTCAAAATAAAAAGCACAATCATTGCGATTGTGCTTTTTTGTTTATACGTTTATTCCTCACCGTTCCAGCAGTATGTGCAAAGCTTTTCTGCACCGATACCAACTGACTCAATCATATCGTCAAGTCTGTGGTAGCGAAGTGATGTAAAGTGAAGCTCTTCACAAATCTTATCAACCATTTTTTGATATTTTTCGCTGTCGGGATTTGTGTACTCTTTAAGGGTTGCGTCATCAACATCTCCACCCTCAAGCTCGTTAATTACTCTGCGTGTAATCAGCTCCATTTCAGATGTTGAGCGAGAGAAGTTAAGGTACTTACAACCAAAGAGAAGTGGAGGACAGGCAGGTCTAATGTGTACCTCCTTGGCACCGTTAGCATAAAGAAATTCTGTCGTTTCTCTCAACTGGGTACCACGAACAATAGAGTCGTCAATAAGAAGAAGACTTTGACCGTCTATTAAATCGTTAATAGGGATCAGCTTCATTTTTGCAATAAGATTTCTTTTGCTTTGATGAGTTGGCATAAATGAGCGAGGCCAGGTGGGAGTGTACTTAACAAAGGGACGGGAATAAGGAATACCACTTTCGTTTGAGTATCCGATTGCGTGAGCAATACCTGAATCGGGAATACCGGCAACAATATCAGGCTTTACATTATCACGCTTTGCAAGAGCTTTGCCACAGTTATATCTCATCTTTTCAACGCTGATACCCTCATATGATGATGACGGATAACCGTAGTAAATCCAAAGGAATGTGCAAATCTTCATATCCTTACCGGGAGCAACAAGTGTTTTAACTCCGTCGGCAGTCATAACAACAACCTCACCGGGACCAAGCTCCTTGTAGCTTGTATAGCCTAAGTTAAGAAAAGCAAAGCTTTCAAAGCTTGCACAATATCCGTCCTCCTTTTCGCCAATGACAATAGGAGTTCTGCCCATTTTATCTCTTGCACAGTAAATGCCCTTTGGGGTAAGAATAAGCATACTCAAGGAGCCATCAACAATTTCCTGCACATAGCGAATACCGTCTATAAAGTTTTCCTTTTGATTGATAATGGCAGCAACAAGCTCTGTTGGGTTAATATCGCCGTTTTGCATTTCAAAAAAATGAGTGTTGGACTTAATAATATCATCAACTATTTTATCCGCATTGTTGATTTTTCCAACTGTTGTAATAGCAAAAGTGCCGTGATGCGAGCGAACAAGTATTGGTTGAGCCTCAAAGTCTGAAATACAGCCGATGCCTAATGTGCCGTGCATTTCGTTTGACTCTTTTGTAAACTTTGTTCTAAAGGGTGCATTTTCAATATTATGGATAGCCTTGTCAAAGCCGTCCTCTTCACTGTAAACTGCCATACCTGCACGCCTTGTGCCAAGATGTGAGTGGTAGTCCACACCGAAGAATAAATCAAATACGCAATCCTCTTTAGATGCCGCAGCAAAAAATCCTCCCATAGTTATCCCTCTAATCTGTAATAAAATTTTTGCACCACTATTATAACAGAATATATGAAAATATCAATTAAAAATTGTCGGAAAAACTGATATTTTGCACTCTTTACATAAATTATTGTTTATGATAATATTATTTCAGTTAATTTACACGAGGTTTGCTATGGATAAGATTTGTGATAAAGCAAAGGAAGTTGAACGCAGCATAAATAAAAAGTTCCATAAGAGTATTTGGAGCAGATTTACTGCTGCTATAAATGATTATGATTTAATTCAAGAGGGGGACAAAATCGCCGTTTGCATTTCCGGTGGCAAGGATTCAATGCTTATGGCAAAGCTTTTTCAAGAGCTAAAGCGTCACAATAAGTTTCCCTTTGAGGTTGAATATATTGTTATGGACCCCGGTTACAGTGCACCTAATCGTAAGCAGATAGAGGACAATGCAAGACTACTTAATGTGCCGATAACTATTTTTGAGTCGAATATTTTTGAATCGGTTTTGCATATTGAAAAATCACCCTGCTATCTTTGTGCAAGAATGAGAAGGGGATACCTTTATAATCAGGCAAAAAGTATGGGCTGTAATAAAATCGCTTTGGGTCATCACTATGACGATGTTATAGAAACAATACTTATGGGTATGCTTTACGGTGGTCAGGTGCAAACAATGATGCCAAAGCTTCACAGCACAAATTTTGAGGGTATGGAGCTAATCAGACCAATGTATTTAATCCGTGAAAGGGATATTATCCGGTGGCGTGATTATAACGAGCTAACCTTTCTTCAATGTGCTTGTAAATTTACAGAGGAGTGCGCAATAAACGAAAAGGAAACAACCTCCAAGCGTCTTGAAATTAAGAATATGATAAAGGAATTAAGCAAAACAAATCCACAGGTTGAAAGTAATATTTTTAAAAGCGTGGAGAATGTTAATCTCGATACGGTAATCGGCTATAAGCAAAATTCCGTTAAACACAGCTTCCTTGAGGATTACTAAATTATTTTTAGAAAAAATTACAAAACTATTGCAAAACTTAATTATGTGTGGTATAATACGCACAGAAATATTCCCGATATGTATTTCCGGGGTAGCCTGCCGATGATACGCAGGTTTTAGGCTTAGCACATTATAATGCACCGATTTGCTTATAGTTAAGCCTAAGGCTGAGGTATTTGAGGTGGGCTATTCCATTTTTTGCCGTATTTGCCTTGATATATAATCATGAGAAAGTTTTGTGCTTTCTCATTTTTTTCTTGCTTTTTATAATATGTTCTGTTATAATAGCCTCATAGCAATTTATCGTGGCAAAGTGCTAATGTGCTAACACGGTTATTTTCGATTGTTAGAAAGGAAAATCAAAATGAAAAAAGTATTATCAATCATTCTTGCAGCAGTAATGGCATTGTCAGTAGTAACAATTTTTGCTGCTTGCTCAAAGGACAGCAACACAACAACAGACAGTGACCTTGCTTATGTTCAGGATAAGGGCACAATGGTTATCGGTATGACATTGTTTGCACCAATGGATTACTATGCTGACGAGGACGAAAAGGAGCTTGTAGGCTTTGAGGTTGAGTTCGGTAAGGCAGTATGCGAAAAGCTTGGCGTTGAGGCTCAATTCCAGGTAATCAGCTGGGAAGCAAAGGAAAGTGAGCTTAAGGCAAAGAACATTGACTGTATTTGGAACGGTCTTACAATCACCCCTGAAAGACAGGAAACAATGTCTATCTCAAATCCATATATGGCTAACAAGCAGGTTCTTATCACAAAGGCAGAGAATGTTGACCTTTACAAAACAGCAGGCTCACTTGAGGGCAAGTCAGTTGTAGCAGAAAAGGAGTCAGCAGGTGAAGAGGTTGCAATGAGCGACGATTACTTTGCAGGTTGTAACTACACAGCAGTTGACTCAATGGCTAAGGCTATTATGGAGGTTAAGTCAGGCACAGCAGATGCTGCTGTTATTGACTATGTAACAGGTATCGGCTCACTTGGTGAGGGTACAGATTACGAGGATGTTGCTGTTGTTGAAAGCGCATCATTTGCTGACGAGAAGTACGGTATCGCCTTTAGAAAGGATAGCGATATCACAGCAAAGGTTAACGAGATTATAGACGAGCTTATTAAAGACGGCACTCTTCAAAAGATTGCTGCAAAGTATAAGCTTGAGGAGCAGCTTATCGTAAAATAATTTAGAATTATTTATTTAATCTAATCGGCAGACGGAATTTTACACTGTATTATTCCGTCTGCTTAAACTATTGTTTAGTGGAATTTTCGGGAGAGAATATGGAAACTCTTATTTCAGTATCAACGGAATTACTAAAGGGCTTTGGTGAAAATGTAAAACTATTTGCGCTAACCTTGGCATTTGCATTACCGTTAGGTCTTGTAATCACCTTTTTTTCAACATCAAAATTCAAGCCAATTAAATGGCTGTCAAAAACCTTTGTATGGATAATCAGAGGAACGCCGTTAATGCTTCAGCTTTTTGTTGTGCTTTATGTTCCCGGTCTTGTATTCGGTGTGCCTATTAAGGTTAGATTTACAGCAGCACTTATAGCATTTGTTATTAACTATGCCTGCTATTTTTCCGAGATTTACCGTGGTGGCATAGAGTCAATACCGATAGGTCAGTACGAGGCAGGACAGGTGCTTGGTATGACAAAATCGCAAATATTCTTTAAGGTTGTACTAATGCAGGTAGTAAAAAGAATTGTTCCACCAATGAGTAACGAGATTATTACACTTGTTAAGGACACATCACTTGCAAGAGTCATTGCCGTTGGCGAAATTATTATGGCAGCAGACAGATTTTCTGCAAGGGGAGTTATTTGGCCGTTGTTCTACACAGGCTTGTTCTTCCTTATCTTCAACGGATTGCTGACAATAATTTTCGGCAAGATAGAAAAGAAACTTGATTATTACAGAGGTTAATGCTATGGCTATATTAGATGTAAAAAATATACATAAAAGTTTTGGCAATAACGAAGTATTGAAGGGTATAGATTTTTCTCTTGAAAAGGGAGATGTTCTTGTTATTATCGGCTCATCCGGCAGTGGTAAAACAACGCTTTTAAGATGCCTTAATTTTCTTGAAACCCCCGATATGGGCACAATATCGGTAGATAATGAGCTGCTGATAGATGCTCAGGATAAAAACACCTTGAGCGAAAAGGAGATTAGGCGAAACAGACTGCATTTCGGCTTGGTTTTTCAGCAGTTTAATCTTTTTCCTCAATACACGGTTTTTGATAATTTAACCCTTGCACCAAGGCTTGCCCTTAATGACGAAATAAAAAATGCAAAAAAGCAGAAAACACAGCTGCCAAAGGATTATAAATCACAAAAGCTCAGCGATATTGATGAAAATGCCAAGGAACTATTGGAAAGAGTTGGCTTAAGCGAAAAAGCAAATGCGTATCCCTGTGAATTATCAGGTGGTCAGCAGCAGCGTGTTGCCATTGCCCGTGCACTTGCAATGCATCCCGATATTCTTTGCTTTGACGAGCCAACCTCTGCTCTTGACCCTGAGCTAACAGGCGAGGTGCTTAATGTTATTCGTTCCCTTAAAACAGGCAACAGCACAATGATTGTTGTTACTCACGAAATGGAGTTTGCCCGTAATGTTGCCGACAAGGTTATATTTATGGCAAATGGTGTTATTGAGGAATTTGGTACTCCCGATGAGGTGTTTGGAAATCCGAAAAGTGAAATTTTAAAGACATTTCTTAACAAAGCACTTGATACATAAGATTATTTGTGCTTTAATATAGTTATAGATTTTATTTAGGATTAAGGGGAGTTGGCTATGGATTTAAAAAACATAATTGCTAAAAAAGACGAGTATGCAGAATATATGCATAAAGAGATTACACATATCTGTAAGGATATGGAAAAGCGTGACCCGGGCTCAAAGGGTGAGCAGCAGGCTTGTGAATATATGGCTCAGGTGCTTAAAAACGATTGTGGTTGCGAAAGAGCAGATGTTGAATCGTTTAAGGAAAATCCCGGCTCATTTTACGGCTGGATTTATTTTACAATGACATTTGTGCTTTTGGCAGTAGTATTTTTCTTCTTCTGCCCGATTATTTCGGTTGCACTTATTGTTGCAGGTCTTATTATCGTTTTCCTGCAGTTTGGTGTTTACAAAAAGTTTATTGATAAATGCTTCCCTGAAAAAACAGGTCACAATGTAACTGCCGTTAAAAAGTGTACCGGAGAGGTTAAGCGCAGAATTTTCTTCAACGGTCACCCTGATGCTGCGTGGGAATGGCCTGTTAACTACAAGCTTGGTGGTGTTGGATTTGAAGGTCACGCTATCATTTGTGGTGTTGGTGCTATGTATTACCTTGCAATTTCAATCGCTTATATTGTGCAAAACGGTATAGGCTTTGCTATGGTAGATAAAAGCTCTGTGCTTTTCAAAATGGCTCTTTGGGGACTTCTTTTTGTTCCGTTCTTTATCGGTCTTTACAAAATGTGGGATAAAAAAAGAGTAGTTGACGGTGCTAATGATAATCTTTCAGGCTGTTATATGGGTATCGCTGTTATGAAGGCTCTTAACGATGCAGGCATCACTCTTGAAAATACAGAGGTTGGCGTTATCCTTACAGGCTCTGAGGAAGCAGGTCTTCGTGGAGCAAAGGCTTGGTGTGAGGCTCACAAGGGTGAGTTTGACGATGTACCGACATTTATCTTCTCTTATGACACAATTCACGACCCAAAATATCTTATGACAAACTACCGTGATCTTAACGGTACAGTAAAGGCAGACAAGGATGTTTCCGATTTGTTTATGGAGGCATCTGCCGATCTTAACATTCCTTGTAAAAAGGGATGGGTACCTCCTCTCGGTGGTGCAACAGACTCTGCTGCATTTGCACAGGCAGGATTCCGTGCAACAGGAGTAACAGGCCTTAACCATAAGCTTGAGGACTATTACCATACTCGTCGTGATACATATGATAATATGAATCTTCAGGGACTTGCAGATTGCTTTGCTATCAGCGTAAAGGTTCTTGAAAAGTTTGATAACGGCGCAAAGCAGTAATATATAAAATAATTTTCAAAAGGGTACCTATCAAGGTATCCTTTTCTATTGAAATAAAGACAAATTCTTGATATAATAAAGATATGTATAGATATGAACGATTGTCCGATGACATAAAAATCGCAGTCAGCGATGACCACACCTTCGGCACAGACGCAGTTATACTTTCTCATTTTGCAAATATTAAGCCAAGGGATAAGGCTCTTGATATGGGAACAGGCTGTGGAATTATTCCATTTCTGTGGCTTAGGAACGAAAAAATCAATAATGTATCCTGCCTCGATATTCAGCAAAATGCCTATGAGCAGGTTTGCACCACTATTAAGGAAAATCATTTAGAGGGCAGAATAAAGGCTTATAATTGCGATTTAAGAGAAATTGACGGTGTGTTTTCACCGGAGGAGTTTTCGTTAGTAACAATGAATCCACCATACAAGCCGATTGGAACAGGCATTGAATCCTTAAGCGAAAGTGCAAGAATAGCACGCCACGAGGTTTGCTGTAACATTGAGGATGCAGTAAAAGCAGCGTCATATCTTTTAAAATACAGTGGCAGGCTTTGCCTTTGTCACAGACCTGAAAGATTAGTTGACACCATTGAGCTAATGCGCAAATATAAGCTTGAGCCAAAGAGGCTGAGATTTGTTCAGGATAAGGCAGGGGAGCAGCCGTTCTTGTTTTTAATTCAAGGTCAAAAGGGCGCAAAGCCATTTTTAAGAGTTGAGCCTCAGCTGATTATAAAAAAAGAAAACGGCAAATTTACCGATGAAATGCTGAAAATCTACGGTTCGTATGCCGACGGGTATGATAAATGAGTGGAAAATTATATGTAGTAGGTACTCCTATCGGTAATTTAGGCGACCTTTCACCTCGTGCAGTTGAAACACTTGAAAGGGTGGATTTTATTGCAGCAGAGGATACAAGAGTTACAATGAAGCTCCTTAACCATTTTGGTATAAAAAAAGAAATGGTGTCCTATTTTGAACATAACAAAAGAGAGCGTGGAGAGGTAATATGTAATCGTATTGCCAGTGGCGAAAGCTGTGCAATCGTTACAGATGCAGGTATGCCTGCAATTTCCGATCCCGGTCAGGATTTAGTTGCACTTTGTCATCAATTAGGTATAGCAGTTGAGTCTGTACCCGGACCCACTGCCTTTGCAACTGCCCTGGCATTATCCGGTATGGATAGTGGCAGGTTTACCTTTGAGGGCTTTTTATCTGTTAATAAAAAATCAAGGCGTGAGCATTTAGAGGAAATAAAGGATGAAAAAAGAACGCTGATTTTTTACGAGGCACCACACAAGCTTTCCAACACCTTGAATGATTTGTATAAGACCCTTGGTGACAGGGAAATTGCTATTGTTCGTGAGCTTACAAAAATTCACGAGCAGGTGATAAAAACCACACTGTCACAGGCTTGTGAGCTTTATTCAGACGGAGCATTAAAGGGCGAGATTGTTTTGATAATTAACGGAAAGACTCCACAGCAGCAAATTGAGTTAACTCTTGATGATGCTGTGTTACAGGCAAAAAAGCTTGTGGAGAGTGGGATGTCAGTTAACAATGCTGCCAAGGAAATTGCATCACAAACACCCTTTAAAAAAGGTGATATTTATAAGGCGTTGCTATGATTTGTTCTATTTGTCCAAGGCATTGTAATGTTGATAGAGAAAATAGGCTTGGCTTTTGTCAAAGCAGGGACACATTTAGGCTGGCACGATCAGCTCTTCATTATTGGGAGGAGCCCTGTATCAGTGGCAAAAACGGCAGTGGTGCAGTGTTTTTTAGTGGCTGTAATATGCGTTGTGCCTTTTGTCAAAATTACCGTATCAGCCGTGATAATGTAGGTGTTGATGTCAGCGATGAAAGACTTATAGAAATATTTGAGGAGCTTGTAGATCAGGGTGCTGAGAATATAAATCTCGTTAATCCTACTCACTATGCACACAGACTTGCCAATGTGCTCAGCAGGTGGGAAAGTCCTGTACCCATTGTTTATAATTCAAGTGGGTATGAGGAGGTTGAAACGTTAAAAAGCCTTGACGGACTTGTTGATATTTATCTCCCTGACCTAAAATATATTCGTCCTGACAAGGCAAGGAGATATTCACAGGCTGAGGATTATTTTGAAAGGGCTTCACAGGCGTTGCTTGAAATGCGCAGGCAGGTTAAGGATGAATTTGAGGGCGATATAATGAAGAGTGGTATGATTGTTCGTCACTTGATTTTACCTCAAAACACAAATTCATCAATAGAAATAATTGATTGGATTAAGGCTAATTTGCCAAATACATATTTATCACTTATGGCACAGTATGTTCCCTGTGAGGTGCCGGATAATTTGCCTGAGCTTAAAAGAAAAATTACAAAAAGAGAATATAACAAGGTTATTGATTACGCAGTGAATATAGGTCTTGAAAGGCTGTTTTTGCAGGAACTTTCCTCTGCTGACGAGCAGTTTATTCCTGACTTTGATTTTACAGGCGTAGTATGATAATAAATGAGAGAAAGAGGATTTTAAAATGAAAAAATTTTTTCAAGAATTTAAGGAGTTTATCTCCAAGGGTAATGTTATGGATTTGGCAGTCGGCGTTATAATCGGTGGTGCCTTCTCCGGTATCGTAACATCACTTACCGAAAATATTATCAATCCACTTATCAACTGCATCGGTGGAGCTGAAATTCAGGGAAAAATTCACCTGATCGGTGATAACTACATTGATTACGGTGCATTTATCTCTGCAATTATCAATTTTATAATAATGGCATTTATCATTTTCTGCATTGTTAAGGGTGTTAACAAGGCAATGTCAATGGGTAAAAAGAAGGAGGAGCCGGCAGAAGAGGCTGCTCCAACAACAAAGATTTGCCCGTTTTGTAAGAGTGAAATCCCTGTTGATGCTGTTAAATGTTGTCATTGCACATCAGATATTCCTGAGGAATAAACATATTTGAAAGAGGGTTAATTATTATGAAAACCAAAGAGTATTCATTTAGAAGCAAGTCTAACCTTTGTGATATTAAGGCTTGGCAATGGTGCCCCGATAATGAGTCGGATATTAAGGCTGTGCTTCAAATTCATCACGGTATGGCAGAGCATTGCGGCAGATATAAGAACTGCATTAAAGCCTTTACCGATATGGGCTATGCTGTGTTTATGAACGATATGATTAACCACGGTAAATCAAACAGCGACAAGGATATGCTGGGCTATTTTGGTGATAATGACGGCTACAAGGACATTATTGCCGACGCAAAAGCTCTTATGGATATTGCAAAAAAAGAATATCCCGATAAGCCTTACATTATCAGTGGTCATTCAATGGGCAGCCTTATTATGCGTTGCTTCATTAACGAATACGGCAACTGCTTTGACGGTGCTGTTTTCATTGGCACATCAGGTACCAACCCACTTGCAAAAATCAGTATTGCTTTAACAAGTATGATTGGTGCAATTAAGGGTAATACATATAAATCACCTTGGCTGAAAAAGGTTGGATTCAGTGCCTATGATAAGCCCTTTGAGCACAGAACAGATTACGATTGGGGAACAAGAGATACTGCATCTGTTGACGATTATCAGGCAGACGAATATTGTGGCTATATTTTTTCTGCAATGGGATACAAGGATTTGGCAAAGCTTGTAATTGACTGTAACACAGATGCTTGGGCAAATAACATCAATAAAGATATGCCTGTGCTCCTTATCAGTGGCTCAATGGACCCTGTGGGTAATTATTCAAAGGGCGTAAAAGAGGTTTACGACCGTCTTGTTAAAACAGGTCACACTAATGTTGATATAAAAATTTATCCCGATGCCCGTCACGAAATTTTGAACGAGCTTAACAAGGAAGAGGTTTATGATTATATCAATAGCTTTATTGATGAAAAGGTTTTAAAATAATAAATTAGGCTTTGGGTTGTGCATATAGCATAATTCAAAGCCTTTTCTTTTGTTTATATTGATTGTTTTCAATTATCTTGATTTATGATATAATAATAATGAAGACTGTATCTCTTTAAGGGGTTAATATATGAAAAAGAAGAATTTGTCAAAAAAAATATGGCTGGTAATAGCATCTTTGTCTTTGGTGTTATTATGCACCTTTGCAATACCGTTTTGCATCAATGCCTTCAGCGTCAGCGATTTGAGTGAGGGCAAAATGCACAGTGCCGATGAACCACTCTTTGTTGCTGATATGGATAGTGGCTACGGCTGGGTAACGGACGAAGGCGTATGGCATAGCTGCGTGTATGAAAATACCGGCGAATTTTTAAGAGTAACAGATGATTTTCGTACTGCTATGATTAACCGTGAAGGCAGTCATACCACATATTTTGCCATAAAAAAGGGCAGTGACATTGACTACAAGGAAGTATTGAACAAAATCAATGACCATATTTTTGACGATTGCGGCAGCCCATACGGTGGTGATTATCTTAAGCTTTTAAGCAGGATTAAGTTTGAGGAGTTTAATCAGTATAATGATTACCACACAGTAGGTATTAGCTCTGTGGATTGCCAATACGATTTTTATAAATTAACACTTAATATTGAAAGCAAAACAACTAAGCAGGAGGAAAAGGCAGTTGATGAATTCTTAATTGAATTCAATCAAAAATATATTCTTAATAACCAAAAAATTCAGTCGTCATCCTTTGACGATAATCAGTATTATACCATAAAAACAATTTATAATTTTGTAACTAAAAATACAGAATATGATTTTGAAGTGTATGATGCTTCAAAGGGCGTCAGCAATGGAATCAGCCAAAGCTCAAAGCGATATGTTCGTGCCCACACAGCTTTTGGTGCACTTTTCGGCAATGTAGAAAATATCAATACTGTTGATAATTTTGATGTGCTTAGACACTTTGAAAAATTAGGCTTACAGCAGGATAGCCAGGGCTTATACAGAATTCACGAAATGAATAAAGGTAGGGCTGTGTGCGACGGTTACTCATTAGTTGTTTATGCTCTTTGTAAAATGAACGGTATTGATTGCCGAATAGTGGAGGGCGACTATGTGGTACAGGACAAAAAGGGCGACCCTCACGCATGGAATATTGTTAGCCTTAAGGATTACAACGACAGTCAAAATTATTGGTACTATGTTGACACAACCTTTGGTGGTCAAAGAAGTAAGAAGATGTCAAAGGAAATAGTTGTTACCAATTATTATTACTTCCTTAGAGGAACTGACAGTGAGTATTTTTCAACCTCAAATCATCAGCAGATGGATGCAGAATATAATATTGAGGGACAAAGCCAAAAGGATTTTCAGTTTGAAATAGTTGATATTGATTCAACTCTCCTTAACACCATAGTTACACGCCGTCGTACAGAGGAGGACGGTACCGATATAGGTATTACAAGCGAAACCCTTGAAAACTATATGGTTATTGCTCCCGACGGTAAATATTATAAATTTGACCATTCAAATAATAATAGCCTTAAAAGCTCTGATGGCTTTATTTACTACGGCTCAGGCTATTATTACAGCTGTGAATTTTATGATTTTGCAAGGGGAATTGAATATACCTGCGACGACCGATTTATTGTAAACGCAGGTAAATATGATTTTGATATTCATACCACAGTGGGCGATCTGTTTTATACAAAAACAGTTACCATTTTACCACTTGATTTGAGTAATGCCGAAAACTATGACAGCGAGCTGACAAAGTATCCGGGTCATGCAAACTTTAACGGTGGAGATATTGAAATTTACGCCGATATATATGATAACTCAAAAAGAAAGCTTGATCCCGATGTAGATTACACATTAACCTGCTACAAAAAGAGCGATACATCTGCAACTACTCCTGTTAAGCCACACGAGCCGGGTAAATATTTTGTAAGGATAAATTACTTTGGCAACTATACAGGATATTTTGATGTAGATGTTGATATATACAAGGCAAATCTTGAACAGCTAAAGCCACCTGTCCAAAAGGATATTCCCTACGGTGCTGACATTAAAGACGGATATTCAAAGCTTAAAATCGGCGACACGGATATTTATTTGAACAAAGACTATAAGCTTACTGTTTCAGGTGGATTAGAAGCAGGAAATACCGGAACAATTACCATAACGGGATTAGCCGGCAGCAAGTATATACAGGAAAATACATCTACCAAATGGACCTATAAAATAGTACCAAGAGCCATTGCCTCCCTGTTTAACGGCAAATATATCAGCACTGTAAAATACGCATATACAGGTAAAGAGATTAAGCCTACTAACTTTAAGCTTATGTTAGAGTCAAACACAGGCGAGGTAAAAACTCTTGTTCGCAATGTTGATTATATTATCAAGTCATATTCAAATAATATAAATATCGGTACAGGTATTATCAATATTGAATTTAAAGGTAATTATTCCGGCACTGCCAAAATGAAGTTTTATATAGAAAGCGGTGCAGGCTCAATTACCTGTGCAGATTTGACCTATAACGGAAAAACATTGTATCCAAATCCTGTGGTTAAGGCAGGTAGCGTTGTGCTGAAAAAGGGCACAGACTACACAGTTTCAGGCTCAGGCAAGACGCCGGGTGCTTATATTGGTAAAATTACCGGTATCGGCAAATTTAAAAATGTAACATCATCATTTGTTTACTATATAAAGCCTGCTGCTCCAAGTGGTGTTAAAACATCATCAACAACAAACAAATTCAGTATTTCGTGGACAAAGCAGGGCAATAACTGTGTGTACGAAATATATGTTTATGATACAGGCAAAAGGGCTTGGACCAGAATCGGTTATACAACCTCCTCTGCTTTTGTAGTATCAGCAGTTTATGTTAACGGTAAAAAGACTGCCGTTAAGCCTAACACCACATATAAGATAAGAATTCGTGCATATGTCAAGGGTACTGTTAACGGTAAAGCCTTTAATAAAATAGGAGCCTACAAGGAGATTAGTGAGCGTACTACTCCAACCTCAATTAAGGGTGGCAAAATCACTGTTGCAAGGAATTATATTACGCTTTCCTGGACAAAGCAGAGTGGATGCAAATATCAAATATATGTTTATGATACAGGTAAAAGGAATTGGAGGCTCATTACCACAACATCTAACGGCTACTATAAAATTTCCTCCGTATATACTAAAGGAAGAAAGGTTGCAGTAAAGCCTAACACCACATACAAAATTAGAATCCGTGCAATATCCACAACAAATTTAAACGGCAAAAATGTAACAAGGTACGGACAGATTTCTGAGCTTTCTGCTCGCACAAAAAGGTAATAAAATAAAGCACCTCGGTTAAAATATAACCGAGGTGTTTTTATGCAAATTAAAGGAAAAACAGTATTTTTTAGCTCTCCTCCAATAATTACCGGCCACGCAGGTGTGGTAGGTAAAAAGGAGGGTGAAGGTCCATTAAGGCAAGACTTTGATGCCATATTTCAGGATACAACAATGCTTCAGCAATCCTATGAGCTTGCCGAGTCTGCAATGCTCCACGACGCAATAATAAGAGCACTTTCAAGTGCTAAAAAAAGTCCGTCACAGGTGAAATTTATTTTAACCGGCGATTTGCTTGACCAGTGTATGGGCTCTGCCTTTGCGTTAAAGGATTTGGAAATATCATCAATAGGAATGTACGGTGCGTGTTCAACGATGGCACTGTCACTATCAACAGGAGCAATGCTTGTTGATGCAGGCGCAGATTGTGTTGTTGTAGGCACATCAAGTCACTTTTGCTCATCAGAGCGACAGTTTAGATTTCCACTTGAATACGGTGGTCAGCGTCCACCAACAGCCCAATGGACAGTTACCGGTGCAGGCAGTGCTGTTATTGAAAGCAAGGGCAACGGTATAAAAATTAAAGCAATTCAAATCGGAACAATTACCGATTTAGGCATAACTGATGCCAACAATATGGGAGCTGCAATGGCACCTGTAAATGCTATACTTGGACCATACAGGGACAAAAGAATCACCCTGTGCGATATGCAATCTACACAAAAATTAAAAAGAGGAGGTAAAATATACAAAGGAGATGGATAGGCAATAAAGAGTAATCCAAATCTGCCAATTTGAACCACGGTTCGGATTGCTATTTATTGCCTAGCGTCCATCTCCTAAAATTATAGTATTTTATTCATCCAATAATGTGGGCAATGCTCCTCGTATTCCATTTCACTGCATACGGCATAGCCCTGCTTTGAGTAAAAGGGAACAGCCTGCTCTTGAGAGTGTAGGCGAATTTCCTTGCCACCCATTTCATTTATCAGCTTTTCTGCTTCACTAATCATTTTTGCGCCTAAATGTAAGCCACGATATTCCTTAATAACAGCCAGTCTGCCTATTAGATATGTGCCTTTTTTATCATCTGCAAAAAATCTGCAAACAGCCACAGGCTTGTCGTTATCATATGCCACAAGATGATTTGCTCTTTTGTCAATTTCGTCAAATTCGTCCTTGAAGCCCTGCTCCTTGATGAACACATTTTCACGAACAAGCATTGCATCATTGTGAAGCCGATTATATGCTTTAATTTCTATCATTCTTCAATACCCAAAACATCTATTGCATCGGCTGTGTCAAGAGTTTCAACCTTTCTAAGCTTCTTTTGAATAATTGAATTTCTGTGGTCTGCCTCGTCAAGTGCCGATCCTGCCTCAGTAATCTTCTTTCTTGCTTTTGCAAGTAAATCGCCGAATTTATCATACTGAGCCTTTGCAGCACCAAGAACATTCCAAACCTCATTTGCCTTTTGGTTGATTGCCATTGTTCTAAAGCCCATCGCAAGAGAGTTAAGAAGTGCAGTTATTGTTGACGGACCTGCAATCATAATTCCCTCTGATTGAAGCTTTTCTGCAACTCCTGTTTTAGATGCAGTAATCTCTGCATAAAGACCCTCTGTGGCAAGGTACATAATTGCAAACGGTGTTGTTTCAGGAGAGCTGATATATTGCTTAATCAGCTTTGCTTCGTCCTTAACTCTCGCTTCAAGCGCCTTCTTTGCCTTTTCAAGAGCCTCTAAATCTCCTGCCTCCGATGCTGCAGAAAGTCGTGCGTAATCCTCCATAGGGAATTTTGAGTCAACAGGAAGATATGTGAAGCTGTCATCCTCGCTGCTTGGTATCTTGATAGCAAATTCAACTCGTCCGTTATATTTTGGATTTGTTTGAACATTAGTTTCATACATATTAGGTATTGTCTGGTCAAGTATGTTGCCAAGCTGAACCTCTGCCCAAGTGCCTCTGCTTTTTACATTAGTAAGCACTCGATTAAGACCCTTAACATTGTCTGTCACTCCTGCAGAAAGCTCCTTCATTTCGCCAAGGCTCTTATAAACATTTGACAGCTGCTCAGATACGGTTTTAAACGAAGCATTGAGCCTTTGGTTGAGAGTTTCCGTCAGCTTTTCGTCAACGGTTTTTCTCATTTGCTCCAGCTTTTCCTCGTTGTTCTTTTGCATAGAGCCGATAGCGTCGCTAATTGCCTTTGTCTGCTTTTCAGCATTAGTGTTCAAGGTTTCAATCAGCTTGATTTGCTGCTCATAATTTTTGTCTGTAAGACCCTTCATTTGATTAGAAAGGTGAACAATTTTTTCGTCAGTCTGCCTTGCGTTAATATCAATCTTTTGGTCAAGGAGTGCCAGTGAGCTGTCCTTTTTCGGCTTTCTAATAATCAGCACCAAAAGAAGAGCAATAATGATTATGCATAGTACAATAAGTAAATATGTTGTTATAGATTCCATAAAATCATCTCCTTTTCATATATCTTAACACAATAATTCCTTTAAAACAATAACAATTATTTTAAGTACAAAAATATGTACGAATACCATAACAATTCTGTTGATTTTACTGCTTTAATATGCTAAAATACCAAAAGAGGTAATAACTATGGAAAAATTATGGACAAAAAATTTAAGAAAAATTGACCCCTATGTACCCGGAGAGCAAAGCAAGGATAAAGATATTGTTAAGCTGAATGCTAACGAAAATCCTTATCCACCGTCACCGAGAGTGCTTGATGCAATAAAGGATTTTGACTGCACGGCTCTTAGGCTGTATCCTAATGCAAATGCAACCGAATTAAAGCAGGCATTGGCTGATTATTATAATGTAGATATTAAAAATGTGTTTTTAGGTAACGGCTCAGACGATGTTATAGCAATAGCATTTCAAGCCTTTTTTAACAGCGATTTGCCCATTGTGTTCCCTGATTTAACTTATAGCTTTTACCCTGTATGGTGTTCGCTTTTTAATATTGCATACAAAACTTATCCGGTTGATGATAGCTTTAGAATAAATGTTGAGGATTATAAGGAAAGCAACGGTGGAGTTGTTATTCCAAACCCAAATGCACCAACATCGTTGGGAGAGGACAGGGAATTTGTAGAAAAGCTACTGGACTGTAATCAAGACAGCGTTGTTATTATTGATGAGGCGTATGTCGATTTTGGTGGAACATCATCAATTCCACTTGTTAATAAGTATGAAAACTTACTTGTTACAGGTACTTTTTCAAAATCTCGTTCTCTTGCAGGACTTCGTATTGGATTTGCAATCGGCAGCGAAAGGCTGATTTCCGTTCTTGAAGCAGTTAAAAATTCATATAATTCATATACAATAGATTCCGTATCTATCAAGGCAGGAGTTGCAAGTATTCTTGATGATGAATATTTCAAATTAACCTGTGAAAAAATTATTGCCACAAGACAGCGAGTTACTGATGAAATGCGTGATTTAGGCTTTACGGTTCTTGACTCGCAAGCAAATTTTATTTTTGCAACAAGGGATGATTTGTCAATGAAAAATCTCTTTGAGCATCTAAAGACGAAAAAGGTTTTTATCCGTTATTTCTCAATACCAAGGATAGATAATTATGTTCGTATCACTATTGGAACAGATAACGAAATGGATATTTTCCTTAAGGAATTAAAGGAGTATGTCAATGAATTCGCTTAAGAAGTTTGCAATAACCTTCCTATCAGTAATGAATTTGATAAACATTTGTGCAGGTATTATCACGCAGGTGAAAATCCTAAAGGGCAGTGATTTTACTTCAATTATTCCTATAACCTTAGAGCTGACTGTTAATCAAATTATAATTGTCAATTTTGTTGTAGTTATTGCAATACTGCTTTTGATTAGCATTGTAACCACATATCTTGCAACAGATATTCCTTACTCTCCAAAGG
This sequence comes from uncultured Clostridia bacterium, assembly GCA_946002045.1. Classification (GTDB taxonomy): domain Bacteria; phylum Bacillota; class Clostridia; order Oscillospirales; family Acutalibacteraceae; genus Eubacterium_R. The sequence goes on from CAMFYM010000002.1 coordinate 42,565, forward strand.
AGATTTTATCAAACTGTGCAGGAATATTTGTTGTAATACCTGTTGCTATATGTGGTGTTGCAATATACAATGCCTTTAAGGCAGAGCTGGCAGCAGATAAGCTTTGGATAGTCCTTTCATCAGTATTCTATTTGATAACAAACATTATAAATATCGGCTGCGTGCTGACAGTTGTTGATGATTTAGATTAAAAAAACAGGACAGTTTAAAAACTGTCCTGTTAGACTGTCGATAAAGTGGTCTGAACCGTGCCGAAGTATAATAA
>CAMFYM010000003.1 GCA_946002045.1 uncultured Clostridia bacterium
GGGCAGTTGCCACTGCTTTATTGTCGTCAAAAAGCAATGCAAAATCAGCAATATCGTCATAGCTATCAAATTCCTCATTAGCATTTGCACCCTGTTCATTAGTAAAAACAGTGGTGCGTATCATTTGAACCAAGGAAAATTCACTATTCGTTTTTTTGATAAATTTGATGTTATCCATTAACTTCCTGCACCTTAAGCCTTACAATGACGAAAAGCGAAAATATGCCGAAATCAAGCCGTTTAAGGCTTGTTCGGATTTATCTCACTTACTTTAATCATATTTGTTGTACCTGAAATGCCAAGTGGTATGCCTGCTGTAATAACAACCCTTTCGCCCTTTTTAATTGCGCCTGTTTTCAAAGATACCTCTACTGCGTGGTCAAAAAGCTCATCGGTATTTTCCTTAATCTCGCATTTTACAGGCATAACGCCCCAGCTCAAATTAAGCTGACGCCACACCTTGTCGCTGATTGTTGCACCGATAATATTTGTATATGGTCTGAATTTTGAAATCATACGGGCAGTTGTACCACTTTTTGTAACTGTAATAATTGCAGAGGCATTAAGGTCATGAGCAGTTGTTACAGTGGCGTGGCTGATAGCAGATGTTATATCCTTTGCACCACTTTCAGGGTAAAACTTGTTAAATCTTTTTACATAATCAATATCCTGCTCTGTGGTAATTGCGATAGACGCCATTGTTTCCACAGCTTCAATAGGATGCTTGCCCACAGCAGATTCGCCTGATAGCATAATTGCACTTGTGCCGTCATATATAGCGTTGGCAACATCGGTAATCTCTGCTCTTGTGGGACGAGGATTATTTATCATAGACTCCAGCATTTGTGTTGCAGTAACAACGATTTTGCCTGTTTCATATACCTTTTTAATAATCATTTTTTGTATTGACGGTATGCGTTCAAAATGAATTTCAACACCCATATCACCACGGGCAACCATAATTCCGTCGGAAGCAGCAATAATATCATCAATATTATTTACGCCTTGAATATTCTCTATTTTTGCAATAATCTTAACATTTTTCCAGCCGATAGCATCGGTGTAATTACGAAGAATTGTGATGTCAGTAGCACTTCTGACAAAGGATGCAGCAACAAAATCAAAGTCGTGCTCCTTACCAAACTGCAAATCAGCCATATCCCTTGCTGAAAGATAAGGCATTTTCAGCTCAACACCGGGAACATTAACTCCCTTGTGATTAGTAAGTAATCCACCGTCAACAACTGTGCAGCAAATATCGGCACCGTTAACGCTGTCAACCTTCATTGAAATAAGACCGTCGTTAATCAGAATAACTGTACCTTTTTTTACATCTCCTGTCAGCCCGTCATAGTTGATATAGCACCTTTCGCCATTGCCAAGGCACTCCTTTGTTGTAAGAGTAAATTTGTCACCTGCATTAACCATAACGCCCTGTGGATTTTCAAAATCACCAAGACGAATTTCCGGACCCTTTGTATCAAGCAGGGTGGCAACAGGCATATTAAGCTTATCTCTTAATTCAACAAGCTCCTTGAGCCTTTTTTCGTGGTCATCATAGCTGCCGTGGCTAAAATTAAATCTTGCTACATCAAGACCTGCAAGCATCATTTTCTCAAGCACATCGGGATTGTCCGTTGCAGGACCGAGAGTACAAATAATTTTTGTTTTCCTCATAGCTCCTCCAAGTTATATAATGTAATAAAAATATGTTTTTAAGGAAATAATCCGCATCTTCCTCTTTATGTATGATACCACAAAAACATAAAATTGCAACAAAAAATATAATAGGCAATAAAGAGAAATCCAAACCGTGGTTCAAATTGCCCTTCATTGCCTATGTATAGAGTGATGAAAAAAATTTTTTATAAAAGTCAAAGAAAGTCAAAAATAATTCTTGACTTTTACTGACCTTTGTGCTAATATGATAACAGAAGGTCAAAGATAGTCAAAGACTATCAAGGCTCTAACCTTTTAAAGGAAGTGATTGGAAAAATGAAGATAAGTGATGTTATTGCTGATATGATACTGGATATGTTTGATGATGACACACCAACAGTACAAATTCAGCGAAATGATTTGGCAGCACAGATTGGCTGCGTACCCAGTCAGATTAACTATGTTATTACATCAAGATTTACACCTGAGCAAGGCTACCGTATTGAGTCAAGGCGTGGTGGTGGTGGATGCATTATGATTACACGAGCATCTACTAAAGAAAATGCCATAGTTTCACTTATAAAAGCTATCGGCTCATCTATCAGTGAAAAGAATGCAAAGGCTCATATTTATAACCTTAACTACCACGGTTTAATCAGTGACCGAGCAGGAAAGATGATGATGGCAGTTATTTCTGACAACAGCTATAAAGGATTGGGCGATGATATTAAGGATAAGATAAGGGCCCAACAGCTAAAGCAAATGCTTTTGGCATATATTGATTAGGAGGAATGTTTTATGTTATGTCAACATTGTAATCAAAATGAGGCAACAGCTCATATTAAGAAAAATATAAACGGTCAAAAAGAAGAAATGCATCTTTGCAGTAAATGTGCAAAGGAGCTTGGAGTTATGGATGAATTTAAAATGCCATCAATGAACGACCTGTTTGGTGACAGCTTTCTCGGTAATTTCCTTGGTGCAGGTGTAGCAGCAATGAACTCTCTTGCAGGCGTTGAAAGATGCGAAACCTGTGGTTCATCCTTTAATGATATTGTTAAGGGTGGTCATATCGGATGCAGCGATTGCTACGAAAAATTTGCAGACAGGCTTGAGCCGTCAATAAGAAAAATTCACGGTAAATCAAAGCACATCGGTAAGTTTGTAACATATGATGAGCAACCACAGCCCATTAAAAAGCAAAAGGACGAGGCTGTTAATAAGCCAAATCAAATTGATGTTCTAAACCAGCAGTTAGAAGATGCCGTTAAGGAGCAGAGGTTTGAGGACGCAGCAATCATCAGAGATAAAATTAAGGATTTGACGGAGGGCAGCAATGAGTAAGTGGTACAATACACAGGGTAACAACGGTGATGTTGTTATATCATCAAAAATAAGACTTGCAAGAAATATTGAAAAAATACCCTTCCCCTGTCGAATGAGCAATGAAATAAGAAAATCACTTTGCAAAAAGGTATTTGCGTCAATTCAAAATTCAAAATATGCAGGTGAATTTGATTTGATTGAGCTTCCTAATTTAACCGATGCACAGAAGATTGCATTAGTTGAAAAGGGATACATAAGCACACAGATGGCAAAGCAGGGACAATACAGTGCCGTTCTTTTGTCAAAGGACGAGGATTGCAGTATTATGCTGTGCGAGGAGGACCACATCCGTCTTTCTGTCATGGCATCAGGTGACGATTTAAAATCAGCTTACGAAAAGGCAAACGCAATCGACGATATGCTTATTGACAATATGAGAATTGCATTTGACAGCAGGCTCGGCTTTTTAACATCTAATCCCATGCATTTAGGTACAGGTATGAAGGCTTCTGTTGTACTTCATCTGCCTGCAATTAACGAAAGAAATATGATTGGCGCATTAGGCTCTATGATAGGAAAGCTTGGATTTTCAATAAAGCCGTTACACTCATCAAACGGTGATTTTTATGAGCTTTCCAATGAGATTAGCTTTGGCATAAAAGAGGAAAATGCTATTGACAATCTTTATGCAATATGCAGCCAAATCGTGACTCAGGAAAGAAAGTTCCGTGATGAGCTAATGGAATATGACGATTTTGAGGATAAAATCTTTCGTGCAATGGGCACACTTAAAATGGCAAGACAGGTTACCGGCAAGGAATTTTTTGAAATGATGTCCCTTGTTCGCTTAGGTGCTGCTATGAATATTTTTGATATAAAATCCGAAAAAATTGATGAAATGCTCCACACTCTTGGTACAGCTTCTATTCTATCACAAGCAAACGCAGAGATGACTGTTAATGATGCTGACAAAATCAGAGCACAATATTTGAGAGATAATTTGTAACAGGGCATACGTGTATAGTTATGTCTTGTTAAGTTGGCAGTAGCCGAAATAATTATGGAGGTATAACTATGTATAGATTCAATTATTTTACACAAAAATCAAACGATGTTTTAAATCTTGCAATTAAGGCTTCCGAGAATTTTGGTCACAACTATATAGGAAGTGAGCACATATTATTAGGACTTGTAAAGGCTGAAGCAGGATTGGCATACTCAATTCTTGAGGAAAAAGGAATTGATGCTGCATCTGTTGAGAACTTTATTAAGGAAAACATAGGCATTGGTAATCCTACAAGGCTTACGCCTGATGATTTTACACCAAGAAGCAAAAGAGTACTTGATAACGCATTTCAAATTGCACGAGGACTCCTCCACAGCTTTGTGGATACAGAGCATCTGCTAATGGCACTATTACAGGAAAGCGACTCATACGCTGTTAGATTTCTTAACTCTATGGGAATTGACGAGCAACAGCTGTTTGAGGAAATCGTTTCAGCAGTTGGTCAGCCCAATTCAAGAAGAGAGGAGCAGGGCAAAAAGGGCAAAAACGGGAAATCTAAGACCCCTACTCTTGATGAATTCGGCAAGGACTTAACTGCTCTTGCTAAGGAAGGAAAAATCGACCCTGTAATCGGTAGAGAAAAGGAAATTGAAAGAGTTATTCAAATTCTTTCACGCAGGACAAAAAACAACCCTTGTCTTATCGGTGAGCCCGGCGTTGGCAAAACAGCTATTGCCGAGGGACTTGCACTTAAAATAATTAAAAACGAGGTGCCTGAGCTTTTATCAGGCAAAAAGATAGTTGCACTTGATTTGACATCAATGGTGGCCGGTACAAAATACAGAGGCGACTTTGAGGAAAGAATCAAAAAGGCAATGGACGAGGTAAAAAATTCCAAGGACATAATCCTGTTTATTGACGAGGTGCACACTATTATGGGTGCAGGTGCAGCCGAGGGTGCAACCGACGCAGCAAATATTCTTAAGCCTTCACTGGCAAGGGGCGAAATTCAGGTAATCGGTGCCACAACAATCAGTGAATACAGAAAGAATATTGAAAAGGATGCTGCCCTTGAAAGACGCTTTCAGCCTGTTACAGTAGGCGAGCCAACACAAGAGGAAACAATCCAAATACTTAAAGGTATTCGTGACAAGTACGAGGCACACCACAAGGTTAAAATTACCGATGATGCAATAGAAAATGCAGTTACACTTTCATCAAGATACATTGCTGACAGATTTTTGCCTGATAAAGCAATAGACCTTATTGATGAGGCAGCATCTCGTGTTAGATTAAAGGCGTACACAATGCCTGATAATCTTAAGGAGATGGAAAAGGAATTAAAGGTTCTTGAGGAGGAAAAGGCATCTGCCGTTAGGTCACAGGATTTTGAGCAGGCAGCAGTAATCAGAGATAAGGAAAACAAACTTAAGACCCTGCTTAACGAAGAAAAGGAAAAGTGGAAAAATCTGTCCTCTCATCAGGTAAAGGAAATTACTACTGAAGATATTGCAAGCGTTGTTTCCTCGTGGACAGGTATTCCTGCAACGCAGATTACAAAGGAGGAGTCGGAAAGACTGCTTAATATGGAGGCAATACTCCACGAAAGAATTGTCGGTCAGGACAAGGCAGTAACAAGTATTGCAAAAGCAATCCGTCGTGGCAGAGCCGGACTTAAAAATCCTAAAAGACCTATCGGCTCATTTATATTCCTTGGACCTACCGGTGTTGGTAAAACAGAGCTTTGCAAAACCTTGGCAGAAACAATGTTTGGTGACGAGGATGCGATAATCAGACTTGATATGTCTGAATATATGGAAAAGCACACCGTATCAAAGCTTATAGGCTCTCCTCCCGGATATGTGGGCTTTGAAGAGGGTGGTCAGTTAACCGAAAAAATCAGAAGAAAGCCTTACTCGGTTGTTCTTTTTGATGAAATCGAAAAGGCTCACCCTGATGTTTTCAATATGCTTTTGCAAATTCTTGAGGACGGAATACTGACAGATTCTCAGGGCAGAAAGGTTAGCTTTAAAAATGCCGTTATCATTATGACATCTAATGTAGGTGCATCAAAAATTACAGAAAGCAAATCTGCATTAGGCTTTGGTGATGACAACACAAGCGAAAATCAAAACATTGAAAAGCTTGTTATGGCAGACCTTAAAGCAACATTTAAGCCTGAATTCCTTAACAGAGTTGATGAGATAATTGTATTTAATCAGCTTGAAAAGCAGGATATTGAGGAAATTGCAAGAAGAATGCTAAAGAAGCTTACAAAGCAGCTTAAGGATTTAGGAACAGATGTGGTATTTACCGACGATGCTGTTTCTGCTCTTGCTGATGCAGGCTTTGACAAGGTTTACGGTGCAAGGCCGTTAAGACGAGCAATCCAAACAAAAATTGAGGATAAGCTATCAGAGCTGATTCTTGAAAACAAGTTAGGTGACAAATGCACCGTTGATTACAAAAACGGCAGCTTTACATTTGAATAAGCAATAGATAAAAACCCCCGTTAACGAGAAATCGTTAACGGGGGGATTTATTTAGCTATTTAATTACAAAGCCAATTTTCTTCATAGCCTTATCAAGAGTACGCTGTGAAACTCTTTGTGCCGTTTCTGCACCCTTAGTCCACTGCTCCTTAAGATATGCCTTATCTGCCATAAATTCCTTATATCTTTTTTGAACAGGCTCCAGCTCGGCAACTACTGCCTCACCAACGGCTGCTTTAAAATCGCCATAGCCTCTACCTGCAAACTCCGACTCAATACTGTTAAAGTCCTTGCCTGTAACTGCTGAATAAATCGTCATAAGGTTGTTAATGCCGTCCTTTCCGTCAGCATAACGAACACTCATTTCGCTATCGGTAACGGCACTTTTAAACTTCTTCATAATAACGCCGGGTTCGTCTGTTAAGTAAACAGTACCCCTTGGATTAGGGTCGGACTTACTCATTTTTCTTGTAGGGTCGGCAAGACTCATTACCCTTGCGCCTGCCTTTGGAATATAGGGCTCGGGAACGGTAAACACATTTCCGTAAACACCGTTAAAGCGCTCTGCAATATCCCTTGTGATCTCCAAATGCTGCTTTTGATCTGCGCCAACAGGAACAACATCTGTCTGATAGAGAAGAATATCTGCTGCCATAAGGCAGGGATAAGTAAACAAGCCTGCGTTAATATTATCTGAATGTTGGGCAGATTTATCCTTAAACTGTGTCATTCTGTTAAGCTCGCCAAACTGTGTATAGCAATTCAAAAGCCAGCCAAGCTGTGAATGCTGTGGTACATGGGATTGAATAAACAAAATGCTTTTGTTAGGGTCAAGACCTACTGCCATAAGCTGTGCATAAAGGCTTACTGTTTGCTCTCTTAAATTCTTTGGGTCCTGCCTAACAGTTATTGAATGTAAATCTGCAATACCGAAAATGGTATCAAAATCGTCCTGAAAGGTGGTCCAGCCCTTCATTGCGCCAAGATAGTTACCAAGAGTGGGTACTGATGTTGGCTGAATTAGTGAAAGGCTCCTCTTTTTTCTTTCCACTTTAATCTCTTCTGACATAATTATATCTCCATTGCCTGTTACTTTTTATATTCCTTTGCTACCTGACCCAGTGCTCTTACGCCGTTAATGATACCGTCGTCTGTTGGCGTTGAAAAGTTAAGCCTTATATACTGTGTTTGCTTTGTATCGTCAACAAGAAAGGCGTTACCCGGTACAACTGCAACCTTTTTATCTATTGCCCTTTGAACAAACTCGAGCATATTGACATCATCGGGTAATTTGCACCAAACAAACAACCCACCTTCAGGTCGAACATAAGTTACAAAATCGCCTAATTCTTTATCAATACAATCGCACATCAGTTCAAGCTTTTTTCTGTAAATACCTTGAATTTTCTTAATATGTGCTTCTACATCATACTGCTTAAACCACTGATACACAACCATTTGATTAAGGCAAGGAGTATGAACATCTGTTGCCTGCTTGCCCACAGTCATTTTTGCAATAATATCCTTATGGGCAATACAATATGCAACACGCATACCCGGTGATAAAATCTTTGAAAATGAGCCTGCATAAATAACTATACCCTCGTCATCTATTGACTTTATTGTAGGTAAGCTCTCCCCTGCTACACGCAAATCACCGTATGGATTATCCTCAAGAATAACAACACCGTATTCCTTTGCAAGAGCATAGATGCGTTTTCTTTTTTCAAGGGACATTGTGGCGCCAGACGGATTTTGAAAATTAGGAATTGTATAAATAAATTTTGTGTTTGGATTTTCCTTTAATGCCTTTTCAAGCAATGATACATCCATACCGTCTGCCTCAACAGGCACACCAACCAGCCTGCAACCATAGGAGCGAAATGTGTTAAGAGAGCCAATAAACGACGGTTCCTCGCAAATTACTGTGTCGCCCTCGTTACACAGCACCTTTGTTGCCAGGTCCATAACCTGTGTTGCACCGGACATAATAATCACATTATCAAAGTCTTTTCCTATATTCTCCTTTGATTTCATCCAAGTGCTAATGGTGTTACGAAGTGGCTGATAGCCCTCTGAAACACCGTATTGAAGTGCATCAATAGGCTGATTTTCCAATATTTGCTTTGTAATTTCTCTAACCTCATCAACAGGAAATGCCTCAGGAGCAGGATTGCCTGCTGCTAAAGGAATAATACCCGGAATTGAGGTTGCCTTTAAAATTTCTCTTATAGCACTGGGCTGAAGTGAAGAAATTTTATTTGAAAATATAAAATCCATTTTTCTACTTCCTTAAATAATACCGTCCTTCTTCAAAAATCCGATTAGTCTTTCGGTATTTCTTCCGTCGTGGAATTCTACTATTTTTGAATATTTATCTATATATTCCTTTGGTTGAGGATTGTTGTAATTTCTTTCAATAGAAGCAGATAAGCCCTCTGTTGAATAGAAATAATCACCAAAAACATTACCCTCATTAAGCATAAGCTTTGTTGTGGGGCCATACTGCTCCATACACTCATCCTTTTCCTCCCAATAGAATATTACACGAGTACCTCTGTAAAAGGCGTCATATGCTATTGAGGAATAGTCGGTAATGAGCACTCTTGCCTGCTTAAGTATATCGTCATACTTAACATCTGTTGCAATAGTATCTGTTACTGCTTTAGGCAGGCGCTTAAGCTCGTTAATGATCAGAGGATGAGGTAAAATGATAACCTTATCCCTAAGGTTTTGAGGAACACTGTCAAAAATCCTCATAATCATTTTAAAATAGCTTGTTTCAAGAAAATTGTCACGGGCAATGTTGATTTCCCACGGACGCCAAGTTGGCATAATAACAATTTTGTCGGCGTCATCATTAAGTGTATTTTTATCAAACTTTGGCAAGCCTGAAATATACAAATCCTCATACTCATGTCTGCCAAGCTCAACAAAATGATCTGCCTCTGCCTGAGAGGAAACAACAACACGATACTTGCCCTTAAGATTTTTCCTTTTAAACATCTTTCTTGACTCACTGTCAAGAGATACCATATACATTACACCGTGCTGCAGGAACACATAATTTTTACGCTTATCTGCAACCTTTGCAAGTGCAAGCTTATTAAATGTTTTTAAATCTATTGAATGTATTAAGGTTTCAGTACCGATAAATGTTTTAGCCTTAAAAAAGTACAGGTAATGCTTAAATGAATTTTTTATGAGCACATTTTTCCTATATTTTTCCGGAACATCATTAACGGCGTCCTTTGAGATAATGAAATATGAATATTCATATCCACTGTCTAAAAGCTTTTCAAATAATACGCTGGCACTTTCCTCATACTTGCCGGCATTTTTTTCAAACAGCAAAACAAGCTGCTTTGCCTTTTTGCTATGCCATAGCAATGATACACCAAAGGCTATTATCTGCAAAATTATTTTAGACGGAGCATCGGATTCGTTATAGGAACGAACATATATATTAAGTCGATTACCTCTTGTTTGACGGAAGATGGCAACAGTATTTGTTTTCTCCTCACGCATTATAGGACCACGAAGTCCTAAAAATCTAACCGGCAACATACCGTCATAGATAATATGACACCTTACATCATAGCCTAACGGGTCTTTATAGTTAATGGCAACCATATTATTGGCAGGCATATCGATTACATCCTCCACATTTAGTGAGAAGTAATATATGCCGAAATGGTGCTTTGATAATCTGTTATTAAAGGCAAAGAAATGTGGCTTATACTCATTATCGCCAACGGTAATCCAAGTGTCCTTAAGCCTTACTTTAATAGGAGTTTTAAAACGGAACATACTAAGGCAAATCATTTTGTTTTTACGCTTTAAATAAAGGGGCAACAAATTCTTCATAGAAGAATTCACACGATACATTTTGTTTGAAAAATTGGTTTGTCTTTCCTCAATATATCTTTGATTTTCCTCCTGTGAGCAGTCAATTTCTTTAAAGCCCTTTTGCTTTTCATATTTTCTTACGCGCTTAACGGTTTTACCTGCAAATTTTGAATAGCACATATAGTCACCGTGGACTACATATTCCTTTTCGCCGTCCATGGTGCAAAGGGCGCCTGCAATAAGCATATTTGTGCAGGAGAAATCGACGATTTTATCAGGCTTTAAGGAATAGAACAGCCTGTTTTTTTCTCTTTCAAAAAAGCGCTTTGTAACTGAATTATCCTTAACACATCCAAAAATTCTTTTTAATGCTAATACAATCAGCTCAAGGGCAGTAACCTGAAATGCAGTAACCGTACCAAGACTTGACTGATTAGGCTTAAGAGTATTTATAAATCTCTTTTTCCTTTCGGAAAGGTCACGCCTGTATGCAATAACATAATTGTAATCGCTGTTTCTGTTCATATATGCTCTTAAATTAGAAAACTGAACAGGAGCCATATTACCTGCATAGATAAGGCAAAGCTTTTTATTATCCGACTTATCAAGCTTAAAGCAATCGCTTTTACCCGTTACCATCAGCTCAAACAGTTTTTCACAGGAATTAACATATCCATTGGTGCAGTATGCTTTTACAAAATCATCAGCTGCTACTGTTGGCTTGTTCATTTCGTCAATCAAAGCATCAACATTTTCTACAATAGGAAACGGCAGACCTTCAAAGGGAATATAAACTCCCCTTGTGCTCAAATAATTTTCCTTATCATAAGCAAAAAGAATAATCTTCTTTTCTGTTACGGCATAGTCAAAGAACACACTTGAATAGTCGGTAATAAGACCGTCGCAGGCGTTCAAAATCTCATAGGTATCGTAATCAGATGAAAAATACTCAATATGCTTAAAGCTGCTGCAATCAATACCCTTAGCAAGCAGGAAATGCAAATTAACAAGCAATACCGTGTCATCATCAAGCCTACTGTCGATTTGCTCAAGAATTTCTCTTGTTACTTTAAGCTGACGGGCAGTATCGGCAGTTCTGCCTGTACCACGCCATGTGGGCATATAGGCAAACAATCTTTTGTCCTTATAGCCCAACGCATTCTTCATACGAATAGCCTGTTCCTTATCATAGAAAACATAGTTTCTCGGATAATTCGCAATTAAGGAATAGCCGTTAAAAATATTTTTCAGGTCATAGTCCTGCATAAATACATTACGGGTAAATTCGTTTGGAAAAAGAGCATAGTCGCTCATAAGATAATTTTTTTGAATATTAGCAAGAGATGCAAGATTGGATTTATCTGACTTACCTAATGTTTTTAACGGAGTACCGTGCCAGGTGTTCAAAAATACCTGACCCTCTCTTTTGTTAAAATACGGTGGGAAGGAATTATCTGTCAGCAAATACTTTGCCTGTGCTAAATACCTGCAATATAAATCGCTGTCACGCACCACAAGAATTACCTTGTCAAAGCCATAAAGCTTCATTCTGTTTTTTGCAGATTTCATTGTTGAATCAGTAACAACAAAGGCTGTTATGTATTCACTCCACCGAGGATTAGTATTGAGTTCCCTAAGCATTGAAAACATATTGCCGTTAATATTAGTTCCCTGTCCACCCTCAAGCAACACAAGCTTGTCATCAACAGGCAGTTTAAGGTATTTGATATAAGCAGGCTTTATCCCACTTTTTATCTTTTTCAGTTGTGTAAAAAATTTCTTTTTATTCACAGTGAATACCTCTTTTCAGTAAACTAATTGGAATTAAGCAAGCGAGATAAATCCGAACAAGCCTAAAACGGCTTGATTTCGGCATATTTTCGCTTTTCGTCATTGTAAGGCGCCAGCCTAACGGCTTCCTCAAAACAAAAATCTGCTCAAAATCGATTCCGTTTTAGGTCGCAGATTTTTTATGAAACGGATTTTTCGTTAGGCAAGGCACAAAACGCAGTTAATCCTTTCGGATTAACGAGTATTTTAACACAGCATAGCGGGAAATCCGTTCACAAAAAACTTATTCGGATTTATCTCACTTGCTTAAGCAGCATTAAAATAAATTTTGAAAGTATCTCTGCATTGTTATTGCTTGAGTTTTCAATATATTTTGACTTGAATGCAAACAATGCGTTTTGGTCATAAGCATCTGATTTGATAGACACACAAAGCTGTTCTGCGTTTTCAAATGTGACAGACGGCATTTCTTTCTTAAGGTCAATATTTATTCCTCTTTCGTCCACATACTGCTGATAATCAGGCACAAAGAAATATAACGGTTTCATCAACAATGACGCTTCAAATGCACATGCAGAATAGTCGGTAATAATTACATCGGCTATTTTCATAAGTTCGATTGAGGAATAGCTACCGTTATAGGAAAAGCTATCATCCCTTTTTACCTGTGAAAACAACGGATGTGTGCTGACGATAAGATGATAATCCTCCATACCCTGCGAAAATTCTGTTTTCAGCTCATTAACTGCGTAAGCCTCTCTGTCACGGAAGGTGGGTAGATAAAGAACAATCTTTTTATCGCTTAATCCCGGATTTTCTCTAAAAAACCTGATTGCCACGCCGTCGGTTGACAATATCTCATCAACCCTTGGTAATGAGCAAATTTTAATTTTGCTGTTATCGCAGCCAAAAGCCTGAGCATAAAATACGGCAGTTGCTCTTGAGGGAGCAAGAACATAATCATAATTTTTGTGCATACACATTGCATTACTGATTTTTTCGTCCCTGCCCTCTTTAGTGCCAACACTTTGTAAGCCAAACTTTTTTATTGCACCGAGAGCGTGCCACATTTGAATAACCTTAAGCTCCTTTTTATGCTTAAGACAGGATACCGTTATTGAATATGTGTCGAGTATTGCTACTCTTGAAGTGGCAAGGTAGTACATATCGCCGATTACACCAATGCAATACTTAATTTTATCGCCTATTCCATCAGGTATCATACGAAGTCGAAACACCTGCTGTGTATCGGGTGAAATCTGTTCCAACGCCTTTTCCAGCAAAAGCATATCAATACTCTTATCGTTACTTTGCCTTGAAAGATAAACAACTCTGTTTTTTGTTTTTAACAGCTTAAGAGGTGCATAAAGCACTGCCAAGCCGAATTTTAAAATAGAAAATAGAATAATCTTCATACCTTACTCATAAAGTGGGTATTTGCTGCAAATCTCTGCAACACCACTTAATATTGCGTCCTTACTGTTTTCAAAATCTGTAACTGCAAGATGAATAAATCCTGCAATCTTGTCCATATCCTCTGTATTAAGACCTCTTGTTGTGGCAGCAGGAGTACCGATACGAACACCTGAAGTAACAAATGGTGAAAGCGGCTCATTAGGTACTGTATTTTTGTTAAGGGTAATATGAACCTCATCAAGTCTGTTTTCAAGCTCTTTACCTGTAACGCCTGTACCTCTCAAATCAAGAAGGCAAAGGTGATTATCCGTTCCACCTGACACAAGGTTAAGACCACGGTCTGTAAGTCCCTTTGCAAGCGCCTTTGCATTATCAATAACTCTTTGCTGATATTCCTTAAATTCAGGCTTAAGAGCCTCACCAAAGCAAACAGCCTTACCTGCAATCACATGCATTAAAGGACCACCCTGTGTACCCGGGAATACTGCTGAATTAAGCTTTTTTGCAAGAAATTCGTTATTGCAAAGAATAAGACCGCCACGAGGACCACGCAGTGTTTTATGTGTTGTTGTTGTAACTACATCTGCATAAGGTATCGGTGACTGATGAAGTCCTGCTGCAACAAGGCCTGCAATATGAGCCATATCAACCATAAACATAGCACCGTTTGCGTGAGCAATATCTGCCATTGTTTTAAAATCAATTTCCCTTGGATATGCAGAAGCACCTGCTACAAGAAGCTTTGGCTTAACCTTATTAACCTGCTTTGCAAGCTCCTTAAGGTCAATAAAGCCGTTATCATCAACACCATACGGTACGAAATTAAAATACTTACCACTGATATTTGCAGGTGAACCGTGAGTAAGATGACCACCGTTATCAAGGCTCATACCCATTACCGTATCACCCGGCTTAAGAAGAGCAAGGTAAACTGCTGTGTTTGCCTGTGCACCTGAGTGAGGCTGAACATTAGCAAAATTACAGCCAAACACCTCACAAGCTCTTTTGATAGCAATTTCCTCAACAACATCAACATACTGGCAGCCACCGTAGTATCTTTTTCCGGGAAGTCCCTCTGCGTATTTATTAGTTAAAACCGAGCCCATTGCTGCCATAACCTGTGGTGAAACAAGGTTTTCCGAAGCGATAAGCTCAATATTTTCTCTTTGTCTTTTAAGCTCGAGGCTCATTGCGTCAGCAACCTCTCGGTCGGTTTCTGCTACCTTTGCGATAGAATCGAAGTAATCTGAAAACATAATATCCTCCCATATTAAATAATACTTTAATATATTACCACATATTACAAAAATATACAACTATAATATAATAATATTATTATATATTTTAAAGGAGAGCAGTTGCCCTCCTTTAATCAGTCAATGTTCTTTTTGTAATATGTTATGTCGATAATCCTCTTGGAGTTGTTTGTATCTGTGTATTTAAAGGTTGAGTTAACACGGTCAAGATACTTTTGCTCCATTTTGAAGTCATTATCAAAATAATACATAACCTTATCAATGACCTGCTGTGATGTTTTGATAACATCACCAAAGGCATCCGTATCATAATCAAAATATCCCTTTTTGTAATGCTTACCAAAGAACTTGTCCTTATCAAACTGATAAAGAATTTCAGGCTTTTTGAGGTAGGCAAAATCAAAGAGTGTGCTTGAATAGTCGGTGATAAACAGCTTTGACTTTTCAAATATTTCAGAATAATTAACCTCACCCGGAAAAATAATTCTTACTACATCGTTGTTAAACCTGTCAAAGCATTCGCTGTAATTTATCATTTCAGGATGAAGGACAAAATCAATTCTGTATCCACATTCCCTTGCCTTCGCAATCAATCTTTCGTCAGTCAGCAGCTCCTGATAGCGCTTGAAATACTCTGAGCCTTCAAACAAGGAATGGTTAATCTCCTTGTGAACACCCAGCTCACGCCTCCAGGTAGGAGCAATGGTGATAACATTTTCAGGATTATTAACAAGATAATCATATCGGGAAAATCCTGTTAAAATAATCTGTCCGTCCTTGTAAAGATACTTTTTGCTTGAAAGCTCCTTGCACTCATCATTTGTGCTTGAAACAATATAGTCAACACGCTTTGAGTAATAATCTACGGTAATACCGTTCATGGTGATACCGTGCTGAAGCCATACAAACTCATGACCAAGCAAATCCTTGTAATACTTTAATTCCTTGTAAAAATCAAAGGGCGTAAAGTATTCGGGACGAATATGAGATGAATAGATAAATTTAGAATTTAAGAATAATCTTTTATGCTTTTTACTGCCAAAGGCAACAACCTTGCCGTATTTCTTTAAGCGCTTAAAGTCCTCCGACTCCTTATCTACAACAAAATAAGTGTATTTGGCAAGCTTCTTTTCGTTAGCATTGATATATTTGAATATTGCCTCGCCGTTGTCGCCACCCTTGATAACACGGTCATTAACAAGGATATACTTCTTGTTTTCTCTATTGAGAAATCTGTACCAAGGAATAACCCTTTGCTTTTTTATGATGCGAACAATATCAATCAATCGGTTAACAAAAAGACCTATCTTGCCTTTTAGCTTATTCTGCTTCCTGAAATTGAGAACATTCTTCCTATAAGCAAAGATATAATCCTTATGATACGCTCTCTTTATTGAGCCGGAAATAGGCAGTCTGCCGTTAACAATACATCTTGTGGCAGGATAGAACAGACCCGTATCCTCGTCCTTAATGTAAAATTTAACCTTTCTTGCCTTATCCATATTTATATCAAATCTTGCAAAATGCTTTTTGCAAATATTGAACTCGCCAAAGGTGTTTTGGTATAATTCGCTGTCATAATCCTCTTGGTCAGGTGCTGCCTCGGTAACATTGTTGTCCTGGTCAACAGCGCAAAGCTTTAAGGAATCACAGCCGTAATTATTATAAGTCATCAGGAATGACGCAATATTATCCTTAAAGGTATAGTCCTGTAGTTTAACAGGTGTGCTGTTGCAGAAATATTCCTTAACAAACGGAGTGTCAATAGGAATCTCCTTAAGCTTAAGAAGAAGCATTCTAAAATTCTCAACACCGTTGTTGGCACACTTCATTTCATTAACAATGAAGCTTGTGTCAAATTTGTTGACAACTGCCACAATCCTTGCAAGATAATCGTTATATTCCTGCTCTGTATCAAAATCAAGCTTTTTAAGTGAGAACAAGATATAGTAAAGACAAACAAAAACAAACTGCTTTTCAAATGCAGCGATGTCGTCCCTTGAAGCGATTGACTCAACAGTCTCAATAGCAGTATTATACTGCTCAACGCTGTACTCACGGGCAGGGCTGTATCCTACCTCGCAAATATAAGCAGCACCTCTGTAAAAGGCAAACTTTGAGTCAAAGTGGAAGAAATCGTAAATAAACAGCAAATCCTCCTGACCCGACTTATCCTCTGCAAATTTAAGATTGTCAAATACTGACCTTTTAATAAATAATGCTCCGACAGAGTAAATAAATTCACCGGGAGTTTTTATAATATTTTTTATTGCTGCCTTCTTCCATGACTTATATCTTGGCAAAATCCTCTTATTCGGCAAATACATAGGAATTGCAACGAGGTTGATAAATATCTCCCTTGAACTAAAGAATCTACAAACAGCATTAAGTGCATTTGGTTTTAATGATGCACCGGGCTCAATAAAGTTAACATACTTGCCCTTGATATAAGGGATTGCTGCATTCCTCATTTTGCCGACAGTTGAATCACTGCAGCATAAATATTCTACATTGCTGTATTTGTTGCACCATTCATTGCAAAGCTCCTCAACCTTCTTGGAGCCGTTACCGACTAATATAACCTGAACCTCATCCTCAAAGCCGATTGTTTGCCCCTCAAGACTTAACAATGTATTCTCTATCTCTGCGTTTGCATTATGAATACAAAGAACAACAGAAAAGCTATATTCCTTTATTTCCTTTAATTCCTTCATATCTAACCTCATTCAACACGTTGCTTGAGAATTTATGCCAAGGCAAAGAGCCAATGGCATTCACACAGATATATTATCACAATAAAAGTTTTTTGTAAAGTGGGATATTCAAGGTAATTATACTTACAACAATATTTAAGATTATACTTGCAACAAAAAGTATTATGTGCTAAAATCTTTCTGTTAAAAAAATATACTCAAAAAATGTATTGGAGTGATAAAATGAGTGGACATAACAAATGGAGCACAATCAAGAGAAAAAAGGGTGCTAACGACGCAGCTCGTGCAAAGGTATTTACCAAAATCGGCAGAGAGCTGGCTGTTGCCGTTAAAAACGGTGGCCCTGACCCAAACAATAACGCAAAGCTTCGTGATGTTATTGCAAAGGCAAAGCAGAACAATGTGCCAAACGATAATATTGACAGAATGTTAAAGAAGGCAGCCGGTGAAGGTAACGGTGCCGATTACGAGGAAATCGTATATGAAGGATATGGTCCGTCAGGCGTTGCCGTTGTTGTTGAAACTCTTACTGACAACAGAAACAGAACTGCATCCGAAGTACGCCACTACTTTGACAAGGCAGGTGGCAATATGGGTACACCCGGTTCCGTTACATTTATGTTTGGCAAGGAAGGCGTAATTATTATAGAAAAGGAAGATGTTGACGAGGATGCATTGATGATGGATGCACTTGAAAGTGGTGCAACAGACTTTCTTACTGATGACGAGGATATTTTTGAAATAAGAACAGATGCAAATGATGTAGGTGTAATTCGTGATGAGTTAGAGGCGAAGGGCTACACTATCGTTTCCTCTGAGCCGGCATATATCCCACAAACATATACCCGTCTTGAGTCAGAGGACGATATGAAGGCTATGTCAAAAATGATTGAAATGTTTGAGGAAAACGATGATGTTCAAAACATTTGGCACAACTGGGAAAACGAGGACGAGTACGAAGGCTAAAATAATTTAATACCTGTTTATAGCTCCTTAAGTAATTCTTAAGGGGCTGTTTTTTTGCCGTTTTTTTGACCGATTTTTTGAAACTTTTTATTATTCCAATCAAATTCGGTCATAATATAGGTGGATAGTAAGCAGTTTATCCAAAGAAAAACCGGTGTATTAGTTAATATTCACGAATTGTTTTGATTGCTATTGACTGTTTTTGCGCGTTTTTGATATAATGAGATTGCAAAGGACGACAGTACAACTGTCAAAAGGATTTGCAAGTTTTAGTTTTAGGAGCAGATGCATATGCTTACTCAAGACAGACAGTCTAAAATATTATCTATCCTTCAGGAGCAAGGCTCGGTTACTGTGGCAAGACTGACAGAAATCCTTGCTACAAGCGAAAGTACAATCAGACGTGATTTGGCTTTCCTTGCAAGTGAAGGCAAGCTAAACAAGGTTCACGGTGGTGCGACGGCACTTAATCAGGAATTTGTTAGGTTTGAAGATAATGTTGAAGAAAAGCTGACAAAGCATACTGAAGAAAAAATTAAAATCGCTCAGTATGCAGCAAGTCAAATTCAAGACGATGATTTTGTTTTTGTTGATGCAGGTACCTCTACCCTGCTGATGACATCATACCTTAAAAATTCCAAGGCAACCTTTATTACAAATGGTATTGACCATGCAAAGCAGCTTGCCAAAAACGGATGCAAAACTATGGTATTAGGTGGTCAGCTAAAACAATCAACAGAAGCGATTATCGGTCTTCTTGCCGCAACAAACCTGCAAAAATATTCCTTTACAAAGGCATTTATCGGTACAAACGGTATCAGCGAAAAGCAGGGCTTTACAACACCTGACACCGAGGAGGCTATGCTAAAGGCAGTTGCCATAGAAAGAAGCTTTGTGACATATGTTTTGGCTGACTCCTCAAAATTTGATAAGGTTAGTGCAGTAAGCTTTGCATCAATAGATTCTGCTTGTATTATCACAGATAAATGCACAAACGAAAAAATTAAAAAACGCACGGTAATAAAAGAGGTGGTTTAATGGTTTATACTGTTACCTTCAATCCTGCACTTGATTATCTGCTATATGTTAATGACCTTGAGTCAAATGACATTATCCGTACTGAAAAGGAGCAGCTTTTCTACGGTGGCAAGGGAATAAATGTATCTGTGATTTTATCAAGGCTGGGTATTGAAAATAAAGCTCTTGGCTTTTTAGCAGGCTTTTCCGGTAAGCAGCTTGACGAGATGCTGAAAGCAGACAGTATGGATACAGATTTTGTATATCTCAAGGAAGGATATACACGAATCAATGTAAAAATTAAATCAGACAGAGAAATAGACATTAACGCCAACGGACCTGAAATCACTGACGACGATATTACTTCTCTTTTTGAAAGGCTTGAAAGGCTGAAAAAGGGTGATTGTCTTGTGCTGGCAGGCTCAATACCAAAATCCTTACCTGATAGTATCTATGAAAAAATTCTCGACAGGCTCAGTAACAAGGGAATTGATTTTGTTGTTGACGCCACAGGTGATTTGCTGAAAAATGTATTAAAATACAAGCCGTTTATGGTTAAGCCAAATCACCACGAATTAGGCGAAATATTCTCGGTTGAAATCAAGAACCTTGACAACATTAAGATTTACAGCAAAAAATTGCAGGAAATGGGTGCAAGAAATGTGCTTGTTTCAAGAGGCAAGGACGGTGCTGCACTTCTTGATGAAAACGGTGAGCTGCACACAATGGGTAATGTTCCGGGAAAGATAGTTAGCTCTGTGGGCTGTGGCGACTCAATGGTTGCAGGCTTTCTTGCAGGCTACTATCAGACAAAGGATTACCAATATGCGTTAAAATTAGGCTCTGCCTGTGGCAACGCAACGGCTTTTTCCTCAAGCCTTGCAACAAAAGAGGAAATAGATTGTATGCTGAAAAATGAAAATTTGAAATAAGAGAGGTAAGCATTATGAGAATTATCGACTTATTAAACGCAAATGCAATTCAACTTAACGCCAATGTAGGCTCAAAGGATGATGCAATCGACAAATTGATTGCACTTCACAAGAATGCAGGAAGCATTGATGATGTTGACGGCTTCAAGGAGGCTATCCTTGCAAGAGAGGGTCAAGGCACAACTGCTATCGGCGAGGGTATTGCTGTACCACACGCTAAATCAGACAAGGTATTACGCCCTGCTCTTTCGGCAATCACAGTTGAGGGTGGCGTTGATTACCAAGCACCGGACAGCAAGCCATCAGACATTTTGTTTATGATTGCTGCACCACTTGACGGTGACCTTCATCTTGAAATTCTTTCAAGACTTATGGTTATGCTTATGGAGCCTGATTTCTGCAACGCATTAAGAAATGCAAAAACAGCAGATGAATTTCTCCAAATTATCGACAATAAGGAAAATGAAAAATATCCTGAAAAGGCAGCTGCTCCCACACCTGTTAAGGAGGGTTACAGAATTCTTGCAGTAACAGCTTGCCCAACAGGTATTGCACACACATATATGGCTGCCGAGGCACTTGAGAAAGCAGGCGAAAAGCTGGGCTATCCACTTAAGGCTGAAACAAACGGCTCAGGTGGTGCAAAGAATGTGTTGACAAAAAAGGAAATTGAGGAGTGCGACGGCATTATTATTGCTGCCGACAAAAATGTTGAGATGGCAAGATTTGACGGCAAGCCTGTTATTAAAACCTCTGTTTCAAACGGCATTAACAAGCCTGAGGAGCTTGTTCAAAAAATCATTGACGGCAAGGCTGCTGTTTATCACGCTGATGAGGATGATAAGGAAGCCTTTGACGATGAAGAAAAAGAAAGCTTTGGCAGAAAAATCTATAAGCACCTTATGAACGGTGTATCACATATGCTTCCGTTCGTTGTTGGTGGTGGTGTACTTATTGCACTGGGATTTTTAATTGATACAATTCTCGGCAACGCAACACTTGCAGACGGCTCTGCTAACGGCTCATTCGGCTTTACAAGCTTTGCTGCTTCTGTTCCTTTCTGGATTGGTAAGATTGCATTCGGTATGATGCTGCCTATCCTTGCCGGCTTTATTGCTCAGTCAATCGCCGACCGTCCCGGCTTGTTACCCGGTATGCTTGGTGGTATGATTGCTGCTAACGGCTATACATTTAACTCAATGTTTGAGGCACAAAACATTACCGGTGACGGTGCTGCTGTATCAGGCTTCCTTGGAGCTTTGTTTGCAGGCTTTGCTGCCGGCTTAATCGTAAACCTTCTTAAAAAAGCATTTAACTGGTTGCCAAAGGCAATGGACGGTATCAAGCCTGTATTCATTTATCCACTGCTTGGTGCTTTCCTTGTAGGTGCGCTTATGTGTCTTGTTAACCCTGCAATTGGTTTTATTAACACTGCAGTTTCTAATTTCCTTGCATCACTTGGCAGCATCAGCAAGCTTCTTCTTTCAATCGTTCTTGCTGCTATGATGGCAACAGATATGGGTGGCCCATTCAACAAGGCTGCATATGTGTTTGGTACAGCTGCTATTGCAGAGGGCAACACTTGGATTATGGCTGCTGTTATGATTGGTGGTATGGTACCTCCTATCGCAATCGCTCTTTCAACAACATTTGCAAAGAAAAAGTGGACTAAGGAAGAGCTTAAGAACGGTCCTGTTAACTATCTTATGGGTCTTTGCTTCATTACAGAGGGTGCAATCCCTTACGCTGCTGCTGACCCACTTAGAGTAATCCCATCCTGTATGGTTGGTGCAGCAGTTGCAGGTGCTATTTCATCGCTCTTTAACTGCGCTTGTCCTGCTCCTCACGGTGGTATCTTCACATTTGCAGTTGTAGAAAATCCACTTGGTTATTTAGTAGCATTAGTTGCAGGCTCTGTTGCAGGTGCATTTATGCTCACACTTCTTAAGAAAAATCAAAAGGAAAACGCTTAATTGATAACATTCAAGGAGAAAAACAATGGTTTCACAAAATACTAAAATCACAAACGAAATGGGATTTCATATGCGACCGGCTAATGTTTTTGTTACAGCAATGACAAAATACAAGTCAAACATTTTTATCATTGCCAATGACAAAAAAATCAACGGTAAAAGCATTATGAACATTATGGCTGCCTGCATCAAATGCGGCAGTGAAATCACTGTTGAGTGTGACGGTGAGGACGAATCAGCAATGCTTGAGGAAGCAATCGGTCTTATTGAATCAGGATTTGGTGAATAATACAAAAAAGGGACATAGTTAAGGCTGTGTCCCTTTAAGAAAAAGGGAGGAACGGTTATGCTTAAGGGTATTGCCGCAAGTCAGGGATACGGAATCGGCAAGGCAGTTATCATCAACGATATAAGCACCGATTACAGCAATGTGAAATATACTGACGCTCAAAGCGAAAAAGCAAGACTGCAAAAGGCAGTTGATGACTTTATAGAGGAAACAAGGTCGCTTGCAAGCTCCTTAAAGGAAAGTGCCGGAGAAAAAGAGGCAGAAATTCTTGAGGGTCATATCGTTATGCTAAGTGACCCATTTATGCTGTCACAAATGGAGGAAAGCATTGATGCAGGAAGTGTTGCTGAAAAAGCAGTAGATACTGTTTGCAATATGTTTATAGATATGTTTTCTTCTGTTGATGACGAGCTGACAAATCAAAGAGCATCTGATGTTAAGGACATCCGTGACACTTTGTTAAAAAGTCTTTTAGGCATAAAGAGCATTGATATTTCTGCTGTTGATGCCGGCTCTGTTCTTGTTGCAAAGGACTTTACACCGTCAATGACAGGTAAGATTAACAAGAATAATGTTGCTGCTATAATTACAGAGGTTGGTGGTGTTACCAGCCACAGTGCAATTCTTGCAAGGGCAATGGGCATTCCTGCAGTTTTGTCAGTTGTTAACGCAACCCAATCCATTAAAGACGGTATGGAGATAATTGCTGACGGCTTTAAGGGTAAGGTTATTACAAATCCATCGGACAACGAAAAGAGCAAATACACTTCATTACAGGAAGAATACTTAAAGGAAAAGGAAAGCCTTAAGGCTTATATCGGCAAGGAAACCGTTACAGGAAACGGAATTAAAAAGCAGGTGTATGCTAACATAGGAAAGCCTGAGGATGTTCAAAATGTACTCCAAAGCAGTGGTGAAGGCATTGGACTTTTCCGTACAGAATTTCTGTTTATGGACAGAGCAAGCGAGCCTAACGAGGAGGAGCAGTTTGAGGCATACTCAACAGTAGCAAGGGCGATGAATAACAAGGAGGTTATCATTAGAACTCTTGATATTGGTGGTGACAAGGATATTCCTTATCTTCATATTGAAAAGGAGGAAAATCCGTTTTTAGGTCACAGAGCAATTAGATATTGTCTTGATAATCCTGCCCTATTCAAAAAGCAAATACGAGCAATCCTCCGTGCTGCAGTATTCGGTAATATTAAAATTATGCTTCCACTGGTTACCTGTCTTGAGGAAGTAAGAGATGCAAAAAAGCTAATCGCTGAATGCGAAAAGGAATTAGAGGCAGAAAATAAAAAATACAACACTGTTCCCCTTGGTGTTATGATTGAAACTCCCTCTGCCGTTCTTATTTCCGATTTACTTGCACAAGAGGTTGAATTCTTCTCTATCGGCACAAACGACCTGACAGGCTACACAATGGCTGTTGACAGAGGTAACGCAAAGGTAAGCAAATTATACGACACCTTCCAGCCGTCTGTATTAAAGGCTATTGAAATTACTATAAGAAATGCTAAAAAGGCAGGTATTCAGGTTGGTATGTGTGGAGAGGCAGCAGCTGACTCAAGACTAATCCCAAGGCTTATTGAGTGGGGACTTGACGAGTTTTCCGTAACTCCCGGCAGTATTTTGCAAACAAGAAAAACCATATGCGAATATAAAGCATAAAATCAACTTAAAATTTCTCTGTTATTTTATACAATAAAAATCCCGATGCATTGTTACGGTGCATCGGGATTTTACTATTATAATATTTAATTCTTAAATTTGCGTTTATCTTTCCTCACGGAAGTAGGAAAGACCTAAAGCAGCAGGACCTAAATTCTCCTTCTTATTACGCATGGAGCTGATGATAAGAACAACGATTGTTACAACATAAGGAAGCATTTTGAAAAGCTCTTGAGTACGAAGCTCACAAGGTACATAAAGAAAGGCTATATAAAGACCACCAAATACGATTGAGCCAAGGATACTCATATTAGGCTTCCAAATAGCGAAAATAACAAGTGCGATTGCTAACCATCCTCTGTCGCCAAAGCCGTCATTTGACCATACACCGTTTGCATAGTCCATTACATAATACAAGCCACCTAAGCCTGCAATCATTGAACCAATACAGGTTGCAAGGTACTTTGATTTTTCAACATTGATACCTGCTGCATCGGCTGTTGCAGGATTTTCACCTACTGCTCTGAGATGAAGTCCACCCTTTGTTCTTTTAAGGAAAAAGGAGCAAACAAGTGCAATGATGATAGCAGCATAGGCAAGAAAGCCGTAGTTAAGGAAAAGCTCTCCAAACCAGCCTGTTGTGTGAGCAAAAGGAACAGTAGTTCTAAAATAGTTGCTTGTTGTTGTAAGTGCAACTGACGGAACATCTGCACCTGTAATTTTAATAAGAGAGCCACCAAAGAAGTTACCGAAGCCTGTACCAAAGGTGGTTAATGCAAGACCTGTTACATTTTGGTTAGCCTTAAGAGTTACTGTTAAGAAGCAATATATCAAGCCTGCCAAAAGTGAGCCTAAAAGGCTGGCAAGAAGTGGAATGATTACTGCTAAAAAGCCGTTGGCGTCGTTAGGTGATGCCAATGAGTTTTCGTAAACAAAGGCGCCGATAACGCCACTCATACCACCGATATACATTACACCGGGAATACCAAGATTAAGGTTACCTGATTTTTCGGTAATAATCTCGCCTGTTGAGCCAAAGAGCAACGGTATGCCCTGCATTATAGCTCTGTGGAGAAAAGCAATTATTGTAGAGAACATATCACTTTACCTCCTTTGCTGATTTACGAAATTTTAATTCGTAGTTGATGAAAAATTCACTGCCGATAATAAAGAACAAAATTATTCCGGTAATAATATCGGAGAAGGATTCGTTAAAGCCATATACGGTGGAAATCTCCCCTGCGCCAACCTCAAGAAAGGCAAGAATAAAGGCAGTCAGCACCATATAGATAGGGTTGAATTTTGCAAGCCAGGACACCATAATTGCAGTAAAACCACGACCACCTGCTGTGGTAGTTGAGATTGTATGATTTGTGCCACCAACAAGAAGTAAGCCTGCAATACCACAAACTGCACCTGAAAGTGCCATTGTTCTTAAAATAACCTTTTTAACATTAACGCCGATATATCTTGCTGTATTTTCGCTTTCACCTACTACTGAAAGCTCATAGCCGTGCTTACTGTACTTCAAATATATATACATTGCAACGGTAATTACAAGAACAACAAGAATATTAAGCAAATAATCCTTATCTCCTATTGTAGGCAGCCAGCCGTCGTGAGTTGCCTGATTAACAATACCGATATTGCTGGAGCCCTTTGGATTTTCCCAATATTTTTCAAAGAAGGACACAAGCTGAATTGCAACATAGTTCATCATAAGAGTAAACAATGTTTCGTTAGTGTTGAATTTTGCTTTGAATATAGCAGGGATAACTGCCCAAATTGCACCTGCAATAGTTGAGGTAACAATCATAAGGATTATTAAAAGAGGATTAGGAATTTTGCCACCGAGTAATATCATACAGGCAACTGTTGCAAGTCCACCTATAAGCACCTGTCCCTCACCACCACAGTTCCAAAATCGCATTTTGAAGGCAGGTGTAACAGCCAGTGAAACACAAAGGAGCATTGCAAGGCTTTGAAGAAGCTTCCAAACACGCCTGCCTGTTCCAAAGGCACCGTCAAACATTGTTGCATATACTCTGATTGGATTTTCACCTGTAAGAATCATTGTAACGATACCGGCTAAAATCAACGCCAGCAAAACTGCACCGATTCTGATTATCCATTGTCTGTATTGCGGAAGAGCATTTCTTTTAACAATATGTAAAAGCGGCTCATGTGCTTTTTTATTCTTGCTCATCATTCTCCTCCTTTTTTACACTCTTTGTCATCAGCAGACCAAGCTCCTCCTTGGTGGCAGTTTTGCCATCAACAATGCCTGTAATTCTGCCTGAATTGATAACCATTATTCTGTCACAAAGCTCAACAAGAACATCTAAATCCTCGCCTACAAAGATAATGGCTGTGCCCTTTTCCTTTTGCTTTGTAAGCAAATTATAAATTGCATATGATGAGTTAATATCAAGTCCACGAACAGGATATGCAACCATCAGCACGCTGGGCTCCAGAGCAATTTCTCTGCCCACAAGCACCTTTTGAACATTACCACCTGATAATCTTCTAACAGGTGTATTTGCATTTGGAGTAACAACCTCCAAATCCTCAATAATATTCTCTGCCAACTTTTTTGGACCTTTTCTGTCAAGGAACGAGGATTTGCCGTCCTTGTAGGAACGAAGCATCATATTATCAATAATGTCCATATTCCCTACAAGACCCATACCAAGCCTGTCTTCAGGTACAAAGGAAAGAGCAACACCAAGCTTTCTTATTTCCTTTGGCGATTT
Source organism: uncultured Clostridia bacterium (assembly GCA_946002045.1). Classification (GTDB taxonomy): domain Bacteria; phylum Bacillota; class Clostridia; order Oscillospirales; family Acutalibacteraceae; genus Eubacterium_R. Next base: position 27,114 of record CAMFYM010000003.1, read on the forward strand.
GCCAACAAGCTGTTGGGGGCCTAAATGATCAGGCTTATAAAGAATGCTTGATTTTTTTGTAGTGAGCTGTAAGCCTGCAATAGACTCAAGCAGCTCCTTTTGTCCACAGCCTGAAATACCTGCAACACCTAAAATTTCGCCACCGTATGCTGTGAATTTAACATTATCAAGAGCAACAGAGCCATCACGCTTAATAACTGTTAAGTCCTCAACAACAAGTCTTTCCTTAACATTTTCAGGCTCCTTGCGTTCAATGTTAAGCTCAATCTTTTCGCCAACCATCATTTCTGTTAATGATTGCTCGGTAGCATTTTTTGTTTCAACAGTGTCGATATATTCGCCTTTTCTGAGAATTGTTACTCTGTCAGATATATCAAGCACCTCGTGGAGCTTATGAGTGATTATAATAATTGACTTGCCATCCTTACGCATTTTGCGCAGCACGCCAAATAATTTGCTTGTTTCCTGTGGAGTAAGCACGGCAGTAGGCTCGTCCAAAATTAAAATATCTGCGCCTCTGTAAAGAACCTTAATAATCTCTACCGTTTGCTTCTCCGATACCGACATTTCGTAAACCTTTTTATCTAAATCTATTGCAAAGCCGTATTTGTCGGTGATTTCTTTAACTCTTTGCTTTGCATTTTTAATATTGAATTTTTTGCCGTCATCAATACCAAGAACTATATTTTCCGTAGCAGTAAAAACATCAATCAGCTTAAAGTGCTGATGAATCATACCGATTTTATAACTGAAAGCGTCTTTGGGAGATTTGATTACAACCGGCTCTCCGTTAACAAAAATCTCTCCCTTGTCGGGAAAATAAATACCCGACACCATATTCATAAGTGTAGTTTTGCCGGAGCCGTTTTCACCAAGGATTGCCAGAATTTCGCCCTTACAAACCTTTAGGTCAACATCCTTGTTAGCAAAAACATTACCAAAGCTTTTGGTAATACCCTTCATTTCAAGTGCTAATGCTTCGCTCATAGTTGCTCTCCTTAATAAAAATGTTTTGTTTAATAAAACAAAACTTCGTGACCGAGTAATACTCGGTCACGAGTCTTATAAAATTAGTATTCTATCGAATTAGTCGATAATTGAAATACCGTCGATGTCAACATCAAAGTATGGTGCTGACCTAAATGTTGATTCCTCAAATGCGCCGTCCTTGATTACTTCTGTATCAGGAGTAAAGTTAGCATCTGAATCTACATCTGCCATGTAAGAAGTAAGTGCTTTGCCGTCCTTTGTGAAGTTAGCTGTATTGAATACCTTAAGTGAACCGTCTGCAAGCTTAGCCTTAGCCTCGTCAATAGCAGCCTGTGTTCCCTTTGCAGCAGCCTGTTCGTTAACCTCTGTAAGCTCTACTGAGCCTGTTGCAATAGTACCTGTCCAGTCAGTATCAATAGCCTTATCGTCCATTACGCACTGAATTGCATACTCAAAGTATGGAGCCCAGTTAATTCTTGAAGAAACGATAAATGTGTTTGGACAAGCCTTTACAGTTGAACCATTGTATGAAACATTTGGTACACCTGCTGTTTCGCAAGCAGTTGGAGCACCCATTGAATCAGCATGCTGGCTGATAAGGATACAACCGTCCTTGATAAGCTTGTTAGCAGCCTCTTTCTCGAGAGCTTCATCATACCAAGAGCCTGTGAATGTTACTTCCATAGTAACTGTTGGGCAAACGCTCTTTGCACCAAGATAGAAAGATGTGTAGCCTGACTTAACCTCTGCATATGGATGAGCACCAACATAGCCCATCTTTGCCTGGTCAGCAGTAAACTTACCTGCCTCAATCATCTCGTTAATCTTCATACCTGCAGCAATACCTGCAAGATAACGACCCTCGTAGATTGATGCAAAAGCATTGTGGAAGTTAGGAAGGTTTTCTGTGTGAGCCTTTGTTCCTGTTGCGTGTAAGAACTGAACATCAGGATTTGCCTTTGCTGCTTCAATCAAGAAATCCTCGTGACCAAAGCTATCAGCAAACACGATGTCACAACCCTGATCTACAAGGTCAAGTGCAGCTTCCTTACAAGCATCACTTTCATCAATGTTCTTCTTGAACACAGCCTCTGCACCCATCTTTTCACATGCTTCTGTTGCAGCATTGATGAAGTTAAGGTCATAGGTTGAGTTCTCGTCGTGTAAGAAAATAAATCCTACCTTGATCTTCTCCTCGCCGTTGCTACCACCATTACCTGAGCAGCCTGCAAAGCAGCCTACTACAAATAAAGCAGAAAGAACAACTGCAAGAATTTTCTTTGTGAGTTTCATTCTACTTCCTCCGTAAAATAACTTTTTTATTATAAGGCATAAAGCCGAATAACCATACTAATCTCTAAATGTAACATTGCCTGTTGTGTGGTCCATACTCTCAACAATAGCAAGGGATTTTACATCAACACCCTGCTGACGAAGCAGGTCGCCACCGTGCTGAAAGCCCTTTTCTATAACAACTCCACAGCCAACAACTGTTGCACCACTATCGTTAACAAGCCTAATAAGACCGTTAAGGGCATTGCCTACTGCAAGAAAGTCATCAACAATAAGGACCCTGTCATTTTTATCAAGAAAACGCTTTGACACAATGATATCGTAGGTTGTGCCGTGGGTAAAGGATTCTACCTTTGAGGTATATACATCACCGGCAATATTTTTTGTTTTTGTCTTTTTTGCAAAAACCAACGGGCACTCAAACTCCTGTGCTACCAGGGTGCCGATAGCAATGCCTGACGCCTCAATAGTTAGAATTTTATTTATCCCTTTATCCTTGAACAATCTGTAAAATTCCTTACCGACGCTACGCATAAAAGGAATATCTATACGGTGATTAAGAAAGCCGTCAACCTTAAGGATATTGCCCTCGTAAACCTCACCCTCGTCTAAAATTTTTTGTTTAAGTAAATCCATAAACGCATACCACCACTATATTTGAGTATATATTATTACTAATCGACACATATTGCAATAATTTTCAGCATTTTGACACCAAATTTTAATAATTTGTGTATAGGTATTAAAATCTGTGGACTTGGTTAGGAATATATGTTAATATTTATTTGGTGATAATTATGAGTAACAAAAAAATTGCGTTGATAATATCTATCTTTGCAGCAGTGCTTTTGGTAGGAGGTGCATTGCTTGGAATAGGTGGTCATATACCCTTCTTAAGCAAAGGCATTACCCTTATTATTGCACTGATGATAATGATATTTGTTTTAGTATTTTTTATTTTAATTATGAAGGTGAAGAGCAAAAAATGAAAATACTTGTAAGTGCCTGCCTGTTAGGCAAAGACTGTAAATACAACGGTGGAAATAATAGTAACGAGAATGTAATAAAATTAGGTGAAAAGCACACCTTAATTCCTGTTTGCCCGGAGTATTCATCAGGACTTCCTACACCTCGACCACCTGCTGAAATCAAGGACGGCAAGGTAATTAACTGCTTAGGTGAGGATGTTACACAATATTTTGTGAACGGTGCCGAGCAAACCCTTTATATTGCAGAGGAATACGGCTGTCAATATGCAGTATTAAAAGAGAGAAGTCCCTCCTGTGGATTTGGGAAAATATATGACGGAACATTCAACAAAAGACTTATTAACGGTAACGGAATTACAGCACAGCTTTTGTATGACAACGGCATAAGGATTTTCGGCGAAGGTGATATTGACAAATTAGAAAAGGAGCTATCGGGAATTGAGTGAAATACGAAGGGCTAATATTGATGATTTTGACAAAATATTTGCTATAATCGAGGACAGCTTCCCACCGGACGAATACAGAGATTACGAGGAACACAAAAGGCTGTTTGAAGATAACAAATACACTTTATTTGTCATAGAAAACGGTGATGAAATAAAAGCATTTATTACCCTGTGGGTGTTTGAAAATTTTAATTACATTGAGCATTTTGCAGTATCAGGGAAATACAGAGGAGAAGGAATTGGCAGTGAGCTTTTGGGATATTTAGTGAAAAATCTTAAGGGTATTACCTGTCTTGAGGTTGAGCCACCTGACACGGAAATTGCTAAAAGGCGTATCGGGTTTTATGAACGAAACGGCTTTTATTACAATGATTACAAATATATTCAACCACCCTTTTCAAAGGATAAAAGCAGTGTAGAGTTAAAAATAATGACTACACCAAATAGCATTTCAGCTGATGAATTTGAGAATATAAAAAGCACTCTTTATAAAGAGGTTTACAGTGTATAAATATTGAAAAATTATAAATAACGGCAGAATATCCTTGATAGGTATTCTGCCGTTATTTGCACTTAAATATTATATTTTATGTCTGTTTTTAACCTTAAGGCGATCCATTGCACGGGATAGGTTGGCTTGAGAGTGGAAATATTCTAATTGAGATTGCTGCTCCTTCATCTCCTCCTCAGCTCTTTCCTTTGCCTCTCTTGCTCGTCTTTCGTCAATTTCCTCCGGTAGCTCTGCAGAAATGCAAAAAACATTTGCCACATTATCAAGAAATTCTAAAAATCCGTCGCCTACAAAGGCTGATATGGTATTTCCCTGTGCGTCCTTTATTCTCATTTCACCTGTTTCGATAGGAAGCACGCAATTTTCGTGATGAGCGAGAAAGCACTCACTGCCACCGTCAATATTGGGAATAACTATTGATTGTGCCATACCGTCAAAGAACACCCTGCTTGACGAAATAACTTTTAACTGAAAGGTATTCATTATTCTGTCATTTCCTTTGCTTTTGTGAATACATCTTCAATAGTACCTGTATTGAAGAATGCCATTTCCGGAATATTATCAACCTCTCCGTCAACAATAGCCTTAAAGCCCTTTACTGTATCCTTAACGGAAACATAAACACCGTTTACACCGGTAAATGCTTCTGCCACATGGAAGGGTTGAGAGAGGAATTTTTCTATCTTTCTTGCACGATAAACTGTCAGCTTGTCCTCGTCAGAAAGCTCCTCCATACCGAGAATTGCAATAATATCCTGAAGCTCCTTATACTTTTGTAAATAAGCCTGTACCTTACGGGCAACATCGTAATGCTCCTGTCCCACAACCTCTGCCTCAAGAATACGGGAGTTTGATTCAAGTGGGTCAACAGCAGGATAAATACCCTTTTCTACAATCTTACGGGAAAGAACTGTTGTTGCGTCCAAATGAGCAAAAGTGGTTGCAGGTGCAGGGTCGGTTAAGTCATCGGCAGGAACATAAACTGCCTGAACAGATGTAATGGAGCCGTTCTTTGTTGATGCAATACGCTCTTGAAGCTGACCTAATTCGTTGGCAAGTGTTGGCTGATAGCCAACAGCAGAGGGCATCCTGCCCAAAAGAGCTGAAACCTCTGATCCTGCCTGCACAAAACGGAAAATATTATCAATAAACAAAAGCACATTTTGATGCTCTACATCACGGAAATATTCAGCCATGGTAAGACCTGTTTCGGCTACACGCATACGGGCTCCCGGTGGCTCATTCATTTGACCGAAAACAAGTGCCGTTTTATCAAGAACACCTGAAGCGCCCATTTCCTTCCACAAATCATTACCCTCACGGCTACGCTCACCGACACCGGTAAAAATCGAATAACCACCGTGTTGAGTTGCAACATTGGTAATAAGCTCCTGAATAAGTACGGTTTTGCCAACACCGGCACCACCGAACAAGCCGATTTTACCACCCTTTTGATACGGTGTTAAAAGGTCGATTACCTTGATACCGGTTTCAAGAATTTCTACCTGTGATGACTGCTCCTCAAAGGTTGGTGCATTTCTGTGTATTTCCCAATGCTCCTGATCATCAAGGCTATCTCCACCGTCAATGGTATCTCCTATTACATTAAAGAGTCTGCCTAAATTTTTGTCACCCACAGGTACCTTGATTGCGCCACCTATTGCAATGACCTCCATATCCTTACTAAGACCCTCTGAAGCAGCCAGCATAATGCAGCGAACAGTATTGTCGCCAATGTGCTGACTAACCTCCATAACAAGCCTACTGCCGTCAATATAAACCTCAAGGGCATCCTTTATGCTTGGCAGCTCGCCCTCAAACTCCACATCAACAACAGGACCCATTACCTGCTTAATTTTTCCTTTATTCATATTAGGACATCTCCTACTCCGATTTGTTTTTCTGTGCCTTTGAGCCTGCCACAACCTCAGTTATCTCCTGTGTTATGGCTGCCTGCCTTGCACGATTATACTCTACACCAAGCTGCTTAAGCATATCCTTTGCAGCATCTGACGCTGTTTGCATAGCCATCATACGAGCATTATGCTCACTGCAATAGGATTCAATAAGAGCACTGTAAACATAGCCTGCTACATAGTCGGGTACAATATAGGAAAACACTGTATCTGCATTAGGTTCAAAATAACATTGCTCATAATTATTTTCGCCGGTAACAAGTCTGCTTTTTTTAAGTGGCAAAAGCTGCTTTATCTCTGCAACAAAATTAAGAGAATTAACCATTCTGGTATAAACGATATACACCTCGTCAAGCTCACCCTTTTTGAACAGCTCAACAACCTTTTCGCTGATAATTCTTGCTCTGTTCATATTTGGATTTTGAGCAGTGTATTTAAAGTTAATATCAATAGGAATATTCTTTTTTTCAAAATATCTGCGTCCTACCTGACCGACCACAAAAAGCATATTCTTATTGTCGGACAGCGCCTCTTTTTCTGCAATTTTGATAACATTATGGTTGTACGCACCTGCCATACCCTTATCGGCAGTAACTACAATATAACCCTGCTTCCTCTCCTGCTTAGGAATACTTAAGCGTTCGTCAAAAAACTCATTACCTGTATCAGGTGAAAGGTCAAGTATTTTAGCAAGAGCATCTTGTATTGCATAAAAGTAAGGCTCTGTGTTTTTAAGGTCACGCCTTGCCTTTTGAAGCTTTGATGAGGATATCATATACATAGCATTAGTGATTTTCATGGTATCCTTAATCGACTTCATTCTTGCTTGTATTTCTCTCGAATTAGCCATTATTAACCTTCTTTATATGACTGTTTAAATTCCTTTGCCACAGTTAAAATCTCTTCCTTAATATCATCGTCGAGAACCTTATCTCTCTCGATTGCGCTGCCGATTTGAGAATGCTCTAACCTGAAACATTCAAGCAATTCGTTTTGGAACGGCTTAACCTCCTTAACAGGTAAATCGGCAAACAGCTTACCCTCAATGGCTGAAACAAGAGTTATTACCATATCTGCCATTGAAAGAGGATGACCCAAGGGCTGCTTAAGCAGCTCCATAAGGCTCCTGCCGTATTCAAGACTTGCCTTGGTTTCGTTATCAAGGTCTGATGAAAACTGTGTAAACACTTCCATTTCCCTATACTGTGCCAGGTCAATACGAAGTGAGCCTGCTGCCTTCTTCATAGCCTTTGTTTGTGCTGCACCACCAACACGGGATACAGAAAGGCCCACATTAACAGCAGGGCGCATACCACTAAAGAACAAATCACTTTCAAGAAAGATTTGTCCGTCGGTAATAGAAATAACATTAGTTGGAATATAGGCAGATACATCGCCTGCCTGTGTTTCAATAATAGGCAGGGCTGTAATTGAGCCTCCACCTAATTCGTCGTTAAGCTTGCTTGAACGCTCAAGTAAGCGTGAGTGTAAATAGAATACATCGCCGGGATATGCCTCACGACCGGGACTTCTCTCTAAAAGCAATGAAAGTGCACGATAAGCAACTGCATGCTTGCTTAAATCGTCATATACGATAAGACAGTCCTTGCCCTGATACATAAAATGCTCTGCCAATGCAGTAGCAGCATAGGGTGCAATATACTGAAGTGATGCAGGGTCAGACGCAGTTGCACAAACAATAATTGTGTAATCCATTGCTCCTGCCTTTTCAAGGGTGTTAACAAGCTTTGCTACGCTTGATGACTTTTGACCTATTGCATTATAAATACAAATTACGCCCTTACCTTTTTGATTAAGTATTGTATCAACGGCGATAGAAGTTTTACCTGTTTGTCTGTCGCCGATAATAAGCTCTCTTTGTCCTCTGCCTATTGGGAACATAGAGTCAATAGAAAGAATACCTGTTGCCATTGGTGTATCGACACTTTTTCTGTCAACAACAGACGGTGCCTTTTGCTCAACGGCACGGTATGCCTCCTCCTTAATCTCGCCCTTTCCGTCAATAGGCTCGCCAAGAGCGTTTACAATTCTGCCGATAAAATCACTGCCAACAGGAGTACCTGCCATTTTGTGAGTACGCTTAACTCTTGTTCCTTGGTGAACACCTGCATCGTTGCTGAAAAGAATAACGCCGATTTGATGTGCCTTAATATCCTGAACCATACCCTTAACGCCATTGTCGAATACAACAATTTCGCCGTACATTACATGGTCAAGACCGTGAATAGTGGCAATGCTGTCACCCACCTTAATAACGGTGCCTATTTCCTCTCCGTCACACCTAATATCGTAGTCTTTGATGTCCTTTCTTAAAACAGCAAGAACATTATCATTATCCACCTTACTGTCAACGGCAGTCTTCAAAACCTGTCTTTTGATATTATCAAGCTTTGTTTTGATACTGAAGTCAAATTCCTTATCACCGATATTGATAATAAATCCACCGATTAGGCTATTATCCTGCACTATATCAATCTTTGCATCTGTCGCACCTGTTTTATCACAAATAAACTTCTTCAAGCCATTTGCCTGCTCCTCGTTTGGAGGAGTAACACAGTACACAACGGCATCTGCAATATTATCCTGCTTATCAACTGCTGCAATATATGCCTTTGCAATTTCCTCTAAATCGGTTACCTTACATTTTGAAGCCAAGTCGGCAATAATTCTCCTTACTGACGGAGCAAACAGATCATCAATAATCTTCTCTTTTTCTGTTTTTGAAACATTAGGGTCATCGAGAACATTATCAAGCTCATCTGAAGAAGAGATAATCTTTGTTGCCTCCTCAAGACTTGAAATGCTTGGCTGCGCATCAAGCAGCGAATTCAAGTATTTATCGATATTATCTATCATTTATTATCACTGCTTTCATTCAAAAATTTATCATACAAATCGCTGTCGATTTGAGCACAGGCACTTTCACCCAATACCTTTTCAGCAGTTTCCATAGCAAGTGCAGCAATCTGCTCCTTGGCTTCACGCTTTGCTTTTTCTGTTTCATAGTCGGCAACACGCTTAGCCTCTGCTTTAATCTTATCTGCATCGTGCTCTGCTCTGTCAACAATCTTGTTATATTCAGCCTTAGCCTCTGCCCTTGCATCAACAATTATTTGCTTTTTCTCCTCTGCAACGCTATCCAGCTGAGCCTGGTATTCATCCTTTAGCTGCTGTGCCTGCGCCTGAGCGTCATCAGCATCCTTGAATTGCTTGTCAATCATTTCCTTCCTTGCATCGAGAACCTTTTTAATAGGCTTAAAAAGGAACACTCTCATAAGCACATAGAAAATAATTAAGTTAATAATAATCCAAAGAATATTCCAGTCAAACTTTAACATTAACTGTATTTCCTTTCGTGTATATTTGAAGGGGTAAAAACTATTTTACCAAAATGATAATAAGGATACAGCCGATAAGACCGTAAATTGCAGTAGCCTCGGCAAGAGCACCACCTAAAATAAGGGTTGTACGAATTTGACCTGCCATTTCAGGCTGACGGGCAATGGCATCGCAAGCCTTACCTGTTGCAATACCGATACCGATACCTGCTCCTAATCCACATAAAAGTGCAATAGCTGCACCGATTGCAATAATTGAACCTGACATTTTTTATATCTCCTTAGTTTTAATTTATATTTCAAGCCGCTTTTTTATTTGACTTGGATTTTCTAAATAATTTTTTTCTTTTCTTTTTTGCCTGTTTTTCCTCTTCGTCCTCAACTGCCTCTTGAATGTAAATCGCAGTTAGGAATACAAAGATATACGCCTGTAATAAGCCATCAAATATATCAAAATACAGGCTGAATACCACC
>CAMFYM010000004.1 GCA_946002045.1 uncultured Clostridia bacterium
GATTCCTCTACGTCTCGTGGGCTCGGAGATGTGTATAAGAGACAGAACTAATAGTGGGTATTCTTTTGCCGATTTTACATAAAAAATATCACAGTTTTGCAATTTTGCTGATTTTAACAATCTTACACTGTATTATTGTGTCACGGCGATAGGTGGTATAACAATATCGCTCCTTGACTATCGGTAATATTTGCAGATGGAGGCTGTGTGATTTTATGAAAAAGTTTTTCAGTTATTTGCACTTGTGTTTTTTATGCTGTATTTACGCTATATTCTCTGCCAAGCAGTACATAATAATGTACCCTGTGTTGCACAGGTGAAAATTGTTGTGTAATATTCAAAGCTTGAAAAGAGGTCTTAGGCTTTTCTAATTCTATGAAAGGAGTTTGTATATGATTACATACAAATTCAGCGTGTCGCTGACAGAGGTCACCTTAACTGAAAGTGACAGTGAGGTTACACAGGGTAATATCAATGTCATAAAATGTATTTTTGATTTGAGCGATGAATATACCGGACTTGATGTTGATGCTGTGTTCAACGGAGTTCGGGTGCCTATTATCAACGGCGAATGTTATGCCCCATCTATTGACGGCTTCTCCTGTATTGTGGGTGTTGTTGGATACAAGATAGAGGAAGGGGAGTACAAGGTCAGGATTTCTCCTACTCCAACCTCCTTTAAGGTTAACAACGGCTCATACTCAGACAGCCTGAAAAATTATTCGGCTTCAAATCCCAGCCAAGTTGAGCTATACTATAACAATATTTTGAACATTTTGTCCAATGGCAAGCTTCGTTTTATTGATATTGCTTATGACAGAATAAGCTATAACAGAGCCAGTGATAGGTTTTACAAAGAAAATCTTGCACCCGATGAATATTGCATCATTATCATTGCCGAGCATTTCTCCGATAATGACGGATATATTGTTAATAAGTCAATAAACATTTGGACCATTGAAGGCAATTATTATGTGGGTGATGTAAGCCAAGAGGATATGGAGACACAAAGATATTATATCGACAAAGCAGTTTCAAATGTGAATAAGGAAATGGAGAAAAAAGCAAGCATTGAATATGTTGACAGGCTGTTTAACTCCATTACTGACGGAAATGAGGCGTTGTACTAATGGCAAATGTTTTAATTAACAGCACATCTATTGTTAATATTGCTAATGCAATAAGAGAAAAAACTAATACCACAAAAGGTCTTAAGCTGTCAGAAATGCCGTCGGCAATAGAAAGCATAACCACCGAGGATACCTCAGTAGGCAGCAGACAGTGGTGGCTTGATGCGTGCAGCCAAAAAACATATTGTGGATATATGTTCTATGATTGTAGCTTAATTACCACAATACCACCTATTGATACATCAAATAGTACCCATTTTGGCTCAATGTTTATGGGCTGCTCATCGCTGGTATCAATACCACAGCTGGATACATCAAACGGAACCTACTTTGGCTCAATGTTCAACGGCTGCAGCTCTCTGATTTCCGTTGACAGCTTGGATGTTTCAAAGGGTACATATTTAGGCTATATGTTCAAAAATTGTAACTCTCTTGTTTCGTTGCCCACACTTGATTTTTCAAGTGGTACAAACCTGTCAAATGTATTTCAAAACTGCTTTGCATTAGAGGATATATCATTTGCACCAAACTCAATCAAAATGAGTTTAAGATTCGCTCAAAGCTCACTTTTGAGTGATGAGAGCATACAGTCAATAATTGACGGCTTAGCTGATTTAACAGGAGCTACTGCTCAAACACTATCCTTAAATACCGGTGTAAAAGCAAGACTAACCACACAGCAAAGTGAAAATATAGCATCTAAAAATTGGAATGTAGCATAATATAAAGAGAAATGGTGACTTGTTATCAAGCCACCATTTTTTGTTAATATTTATTTTGGAGTGTTTTAGAACACTTGCCTTATTTACCGTATTTTTCTACAAGCTTGTCGGTATCCTTAAGGTTAATTCTTTTTGATGCAATATATGTTCTGTATTCAAAAAGATGATTGCGCTTTTTAGGACTGAACTTGCCGTAGCTTGAGGTCATAATTGTTCCGTCATCAAGAACAACATTACCACTGTATCCTGTGTCAGGGTTAGCAAAGTACTCAGGCTCCTTTTGACCGTCTTGATAAATATGAGCAAGCTTAATTCTGTACTGACCCTCAGTACCGTTCTTTAAATCCTCATATGTGCCTACCCAAGCAACCCAGCCTTCGCTGACAAAGCACCACTCGTATCCCTCAGGTGCGTTTTGTCTTGCTTTTTCGCCTCGCTCAATAGAACGGAAGGTGATAAATAATCTGCCGTCCTTTGTGTATTCTGCCTTGTGTCTTTCACCATTAAGAGCTGCCGGAGCTTCAACAGGCTCACTCCAGGTTTTACCCTCGTCCTGTGAAAATGATATAAGCGAGTTGATTTTCTTTGTGTTGCTTCTTGAGATAAGGCAAAGCTCGTCGCCCTGTCCCTGCTCACTTCTGATTACCTCAACCTCGCACATATTTGAGCTTTGCTCAATCTCTCTGTACTGAGCAAAATATTTTTCAGGCTTACTCCACTGCGGGTTGCCATCCTCGTCAAAGGTGAGAATTGTTTTGTAATTATAGAAGTCGCTGTCGTGGAAAAAGCCCATCCACTTGTCAACAAATTTGCCGTTTTCCTTAAGCTGAGTAAGGCTTGCCATTGCAACAATAGGAATAACAGGGTAGTCGCTGTTAACGTCATAGAAGGTTTCAAACTCTGTCCAGGTTTCGCCCTCATCGGTAGAAACAGAGCAGTTAAATCCACCGTCAGTTGGCTCGTCGCCCCATTTTGGATTTGCAGAAATCATTATTAGCTTATCACTTGTTTTGCCGTCTGTGAATTGCAGACGGTAAACAGTAGGAGTTTCACGAGAATTTTTCCAGCTTTCAGGAGTATTCTCAACCTCCTGACTCCAAGTCTTACCTCCGTCGGTGCTAATCTTCGTTTTAACAGCACCCTTACCGTGACCCTCTGGGTACATAGTAAGAATATTGCCGTTCTTTAAAAGCACAGAATCGGGGTGTGCCATATATGTCTTTGAATCATCAACGGTGGATAATTCGTAAAGATATTCGTATTCACTGCCCTCAAGCTCTTCAGGCATTACACTTAAATCAAGGGTTTTCAAAGTATAATCACCTCCTGTAAATTCAGGTATCGGTACCTCTTGCTTTGAGCAGCCGACAAATAATACTGCAACTAATGTAAAGCAAAGTAACAAACAAAATATTTTTTTCATACTAATTCCTCATCAATAAATTCCCTGTGCCATCATTGCATCTGCAACCTTTTCAAAGCCTGCAATGTTAGCACCGGCAACAAGATTGTAGCCAAGACCGTATTTTTCAGCAGCCTTAACAGAATTTTCGTGGATAGCAATCATTGCGTTATGAAGTCTTGTGTCAACCTCTTCAGCAGTCCAAGCAAGACGCTGTGAGTTTTGACTCATCTCAAGACCTGATACGCAAACGCCTCCTGCATTAACAGCCTTTGACGGAGCAACAATTACACCGTCTGCTTCCATAAGGTAGTTGAGTGCTTCCTCTGTGGTTGGCATATTGGCAACCTCAATGTAGTATTTAGTGCCGTTTTCAACAATCATCCTTGCTTCCTCAATACCGACTTCGTTTTGAGTTGCACAAGGCATTGCAACATCAACCTTAACGCTCCAAGGCTTTTCGTTAGGGTAGAACGGAACGCCAAATCTGTCAGCATAATCCTGACATCTGTCCCTGCCTGATGCTCTCATCTCTAAAAGGAAATTGAGCTTCTCCTCAGTAACAATACCGTCCTTATCATATATGTATCCGTCAGGACCGGAAATTGTTACGGGAATACCACCAAGCTGGGCAATCTTTTTGCAGGCGCCCCAAGCAACATTACCAAATCCGGAAATACCAAAGGTTTTGCCCTTTATATCATCGTTTTGGTGCTTGAATACCTCACAGGTGTAGTAAACTGCACCGTAGCCTGTTGCCTCAGGTCTTATAAGCGAACCACCATAGGATAAGCCCTTACCTGTAAGCACACCGTTTTCATATGCATCCACAATTCTTTTGTATTGACCGAATAAATAGCCGATTTCTCTTGCGCCAACACCGATGTCGCCGGCAGGCACATCAACATTTGGACCGATATGACGGTAAAGCTCTGTCATAAATGCCTGGCAAAAACGCATAATTTCCTTATCGCTTTTTCCTCTTGGGTCAAAGTCAGAGCCGCCCTTTGCACCACCCATCGGCAATCCTGTCAGTGAATTTTTAAAGGTTTGCTCAAATCCAAGGAAATGCATAATTGACGGGTTAACGCTTGGATGAAAACGAAGTCCACCCTTGTAAGGACCGATAGCAGAATTGAACTGAACACGGTATCCTCTGTTAACTCGAGTTTTGCCGTTGTCGTCTAACCAAGCAACACGAAATGAAATAAATCTTTCAGGCTCAGCCATTCTGCCCAGTAGGTCATCCTCAATATATTCAGGATGCTGCTCTACTACTTTTTCGAGAGAGCGAAAAACCTCTTTAACACATTGTAAAAATTCAGGCTTTTCACCGTCTCTTTGTTCTACGGTCTTAATGACCTTTTCAATGTACTCGTTCATTTATATCCCTCTCTTTATATAAATAAATCAAGTAAATTATATCACATACCTGCTATATATTCAATGCATTGTTTTACAAAATTTTACAAAAATACCGACTGTGAGCTTTCACAGTCGGTAATATCTTTGTATTTATTAGAAAATGCCGAATGCCTGAAGAAGCAGTATGCAAATAAGGATAGGCACTACAAACTTAATCATTACAATATAAAGACCTTTTCTTGAGAATTTCTCGCCGTTCTTTGTTGCCTCTTCAATAACGGTTTTCGGCTTTGCAACCCAACCGATAAGAATACAGGTAAGCAGAGCAACAAGAGGCATAAAGATGTTATTGCTGATATAGTCAAGAATATCAAGAATTTGTGCAACAGCACCGTTTGGAAGCTTAAACTCAAAGTAAAGCTTGTTGTAGCCAAGGCAAACAATAACGCCCACAACAATAGCATATACTAAAACGATAATTGCACTTTTTGTTCTTGAAAGATTGAACCTGTCCATAATGCTTGATACGATTGCCTCCATAACCGAAACGGAAGATGTAACGGCAGCAAATGCAACCATAAGGAAGAATACAAAGCCAATGAACCTGCCGGCACCACCCATAGCACCAAATACCTTTGGCAGTGAAATAAACATAAGTGACGGTCCTGCAGCCATACCCTCTGTGCCCATAAATACAAATACGGACGGAACAATCATTAAGCCTGCAAGTAAAGCGACAACTGTATCAAAAATCTCAATTCTGTTAATTGACTTAACAAGATTTGTATCATCGCTTACATATGAGCCATAGGCAACCATAATACCCATAGCAACACTGATAGAGAAGAACAACTGACCCATTGCATCCATAAGTGTAACGAAGAAGTCTTTAACCGTAATTCCCTTAAAATTAGGAATAAGATAAACCTTAAGACCGTCAAGACCTGTTCTTACTGTGCCGTCGGCATCTGTGTGTGTAAGGGTAAGTGAGTAAATGGAAATACCGATTATCAGGAAAAGGAGAATAGGCATCAAAACTCTGCTTAATTTTTCAATTCCCTTGTTAACACCACCAAAAACAACTGCTGCTGTTAATACCATAAATATAAGCATTGTAATAATCGGCAAATATTCGTGGGTAATAAAGCCGGTAAAATAGCCGTCCTGTGCAGCAGCTACACCCTTGCCTGTGGCAAAATCTGCCAAATATTTCAGCACCCAACCACCGATTGCACAGTAGTATGGCAAAATAATTGTGGGAACAAGTGTGGCAATAGTGCCTATGCCTTTGAATTTCTTATTGATTTTCCCGTATGCTGTTAATGGACTTTGCTTTGTTTTTCTACCGATAGCAACCTCTGTTGTTAAAAGAGTAAAGCCAAAGGTGAGTGCAAGTATAATATAAATTAGGATGAATAATCCTCCGTTGTCCTTTGCAGCCAAATAAGGAAAACGCCAAATATTGCCAAGACCAACAGCACTGCCTGCTGCTGCAAGTACAAAGCCTACTGAGCCACCAAAGCTGCTTCTTTTTTTCTCGCTCATAATTCCTCCAAAATGTAGTTATTTCTGTATTTTCTAATGATAAATTATTCTCGACATAATTGCAAGCCACCACAGTATCACTTTAAATCAGTAAAGGCATTTACATATCATCCATAAATAAATATTTACGATAATTTATATATTATCATTATTTACATATAAGTCAGTTTGTGGTATTATTAAGAAAAAGCTTTTGGAGGTTCCTATGAATATTTGGCACGACATCTCACCAAAGAGAATTAAAAAAGATAGATTTTACGCTGTTATAGAAATATCTAAGGGTGGAAAAAATAAGTATGAGCTTGATAAGGATACAGGATTGCTTAAGCTTGATCGTGTGCTGTTCACCTCTACTCATTATCCTGCAAACTACGGCTTTATTCCTCGTACATATGCCAGTGATAATGACCCACTTGATGTGCTTGTTTTGTGCAGCGAGCAAATTCAGCCAATGACTATTGTTGAGTGTGTACCAATCGGTGTGCTGATTATGGTTGATGACGGAATGAAGGACGAAAAGGTTATAGCCGTTCCTGTTAATGACCCTAATTACAACTGCTACAAGGATATTGATATGCTTCCAAAACATAGATTTGACGAAATTAAGCATTTCTTTGAGGTTTACAAAACCCTTGAGCATGACAAGCGTACATCCGTAACAGAGTTTATGCCAAGAGAAGCAGCAGAGAAAATAATCCAAAGCTGTATTGATAGCTATATTAAAAATTTTCAGTCATAAGAAGCGAGATAAATCCCAATCAGTCTTTAAGCAAGGAGTTAGTATAAATGAGCAACAATCCCGATATTAGCATAATAGTTCCTATATATAATGTTGAAGAATATTTGGAGGAATGTCTTAATTCTTTAAAAAATCAAACAAAGAAAAATATTGAAGTTATAATGGTTGACGATGACTCACCGGATTCAAGTGCAGATATTGCCAAGGATTTTGAACAGAAATATCCCAACTTTCATTATTATCATAAGGAAAATAACGGTCTTGGCTGTGCAAGAAATTACGGTGCTAAAAAGGCAAAGGGAAAATATATTGCCTTTATGGACTCCGACGATATTGTTTCCTTAGATTTGTATGAAAAGATGTTTGCCTGTGCAGAAAAAAATAACAGTGACCTGACAATATGCAATGTGGTAAGGTTTAATTCAAAAAAAGCATGGAGGTCGTCACTTCATACAAGAGTATTTAAAAATATAGATTCTAATACTCATATAACAAAAAATCCAAATCTATTAAGCGACACAACCTCCTGGAACAAGCTTATCTTAAGGAGCTTTTACGAGGAGCATAATTTTGCCTTTCCTGAGAATATTTTGTACGAGGATATTCCCGTTACAATTCCAATGCACCTGCTTGCAAATAATGTTTCAGTGGTGGAAAGCTCCTATTATTTTTGGAGAGTTCGTGACGGTGCAACTAAATCCATTACTCAAAATACAGATAATTTAGTTAATCTTACTGACAGAATTAAGATTATGCAAATGCTTGACGACTTCTTTGAGCGTAACAATGTGAGCAGCGAATTGTCAAAGCTTAAGCAGAAGAAGCACCTTGAAATTGACCTAATGATATTCATTAACAATATCAGACTGATTCCCAAAGAGCTCTCAATAAAGGTGCTTGAGATAATAAACAAATATATTGATGAAGCAATCGACGATGATGTTTTTTCAATGCTGCCGTTAATCTATCAACAAAAATATATTTATGCAAGGAATTACGATGTTGATAGCTTAATCAGCCTGCTTGAATATCAGGGCTCCGATTATTATAATGCTGCCGTTAACGAAGAAGACGGCAGGTTTATTGTTCAGCTGCCGGAAAATCTGTTTACTGTAAAAAGCAGGGATATTACTGATGAGCTTAAGGGATACTCACCAAAAATAAGCGTTACCGATGCCACATTCGGTAAGGATAAAATTGAGCTGACAGGCTATATCTATCACAGCAGAGTAGCTGTTAGTGATTTTTCACAGCAGAAAATCACTGCTTATCTTGAAAACGAATTTACTCAGGAATTAACAAAGCTTGATGTAACACAAATTATTGATAAAAATATTACTCAGCTAAACGGAACGGTGTTTGATTCTGCTACTCAAATTACAAGTAACTATAATTATGATGCAGCTGCCTTTAAAATTAAAATTGATTTGAATAAATTTGATTTTAACGACAGTAATTACGGTTATAACCGAGTTGTTATTTTTTACGAAAATCGTCTTGTAAAGCAAAAGGCGTGGCTATCAGCCTATCACAAGATTGCGCCAAACAGTGCAGTTTTGTTAGGTGATAAATATATAAAGGTTGATTATGACGAGGTTAATGAGCTTCGCATACTTGTAAAAAAAGAAAGAATTTTTGCCGAAAGGCTTGATGCAAGCAGTGAAAATATAACTGTTATCCTTAACAAAAATGCAGATAGCCTTTGTGCAGTTGACGAGAATAATTGTGTTATTCAGTTTAATAAGCAGGGCGAAAACGAATTTATCCTATCTCCGTCAGCGTTAAAAAGGAATGAGGTTTACAGCATTTTAGTTAAGGCTGATGATAAGGAAAGAAATCTTTTGTTCAAAAGCAAAAGGATTATTGTTAGGTCAGATGGTAATCCGTCAGTTGTATTTTTGACGAATAAAAATCATGAGGCTCGATTTATTGTAAAGGATAGCGTTACGGCAGTCGGCAGTATTACTCAGGCAGGCAACAGAGTAAAGCTTAATACAACAACTCCTGCCGATAATTCTATGCCAAAGCCTAATAAAGCAATACTTTTTGTTGATGATGAAATATCAGGGGAAAGGGTAGTGCTTGCTGCTTCAAAATGCAGGCTTAAAAACGGCAAGGCATTTTGCTCCTTCACCATTGATTTTAATGATGATAATGTTACAAAAAATCTTTACTCCGGAATGCGTGATATGCTTGTTTCCTATGAGCATAAGGGAGAAGAGCTTTCCCGTAATATGATTTACAGTGCAAAATTTTACAGATGCAATGTAAAATTTGAAACCCTTGAGCTGAGCTGTTACAGAGCAGTTAACGGCAATATTAGGCTTAAGGCAACACAGCTTTGGCGAGAAGAGGAAAATACCTATCAAAAGAGAAAGGCTCTTTTGGCAGAGAATTATCCAAAGTATCTTCAAGAGCCAATCGACCCTATGGTTATAATGTTTGAGTCCATGTGGGGTGGAAAATACAGCTGTAACCCTCAATATATCTATGAGTATATTGACAGGAATTACCCACAGTACAAATGCGTTTGGTCCTTTAAGGAGGAGAGAACTCCAATAAAGGGTAACGGTATTAGAGTACGGAGAGGTTCACAAGAGTATTATCATTATTTAGCAACTGCAAAATATCTTTTCAATAATGTTAATTATCCAACAGAGTATATTAAGCGTGAGGGTCAAATAGAGGTGCAAACAATGCACGGTACTCCTCTTAAAACATTAGGTCTTGAGGTTCCCGGTGATTTCCCTACCGAAAGCAGCAGGTCTGCTTATATTGAAAAGAGTAAGCGTTGGAACTATCTACTTGTTCAGGGCGAGTTTATGAAGGATAAGGCATATGATTGCTTTAACTTTGATAAGGAAATACTTGAATACGGCTATCCCAGAACAGATATTCTTTATAATGTAACAGAGGATAAGATTACACAGCTTAAAAAACAGCTTAATATTCCACTTGATAAAAAGGTTATTCTCTATACTCCCACATGGCGTAAAAAGGGAATGTTCGATATGGAGCTGAACATTAAAAAAATGCGTCAGGCACTGTCAGATGAGTATGTGCTTTTAGTTAGACTTCATCACCTTTGTGCACCTAATAATGCTGTTGAGGCTGATAACGAATTTGTTTTTGACCTTCATTCGTACAGAAGTGTAGAGGATTTGTATCTTATTTCGGATATTCTTATTACAGACTATTCATCCGTAATGTTTGACTACGCATTACTCAATAAGCCAATGATATTCTTTATGTACGACCTTGTTGATTATCGTGATAATTTAAGAGGTATGTATGTGGATATTGAGCAGGAGGCTCCCGGTCCTATTGTGTTCACTACAGATGAGGTTATTAGTACAATCAAGAATATTGAGTCTGAAACAGAAAAATGCAGCAAAAAAATAACTGCCTTTAAGGAAAAATTCCTGTCCTATGAAAACGGTGAGTCCTGCAAAAATATTGTTGACAAGGTTATAAAACCACAGGAATATCATCAGGTGAAATCCAAAAACAGCACTATTAAGTCTATTTTCAAAAAAATATTCAAATAAACAAAAATCCCTTCTAATGTAAATTTTACATCAGAAGGGATTTTTTTATCTTGCTTTTTTCCAGGTGTGAGGGCTAAACAGCAATAGAATAGGGAACAGCTCAAGTCGTCCTGCCAGCATATCAAATATCAGCACAATTTTTGATAATGTGGAAAAGCCTGAATAGTTGCCCACAGGGCCTACTACCTCAAGTCCCGGACCGATATTGTTAAGACAGGAAATTACAGATGTAAAGCTTGTTGTTGGGTCAAAATCATCAAGAGAAATTAAAATAACAGAAATTACAAGTGTAATTATATAAATATTAAGGTAGGATGAAACGCTTTTCATTATTTTATTATCAACGGTTTTTCCGTTCATCCTAACATTAACGACGGAGTTAGGACGAAGTGTTTTTCTAAAATCGCAAAGCATTTGCTTAATAAACAGCTCAAGCCTTACAACCTTAAGTCCACCACCGGTTGAGCCTGCAGAACAGCCGATGCACATAATAATTACAAGTATTACCTTGGAGAATGTGGGCCAGCTGTTAAAGTCTGCCGTGCAAAATCCTGTTGTACTCATAACCGAGTTAACGCTGAAGAAGGCATCTCTGACTGCAGTTGACATATCCTTATATAAGCTTGAAATGTTAATGGTTATCATAACAACAGCCGACAGGTTGATAAGAATATATCCACGCAATTCCTCGTCCTTAAGTATGCTTGATACCTTTTTTGTTATCAGGTAGTAATACAAATTAAAGTTAACACCAAAAAGGAACATAAATATTATCAGCACCCATTCGGTAAAGGGACTGTTATAGCCCAATATTGAATTGTTTAAAACAGAAAATCCACCTGTACCGGCAGTTGCAAAGGCGTTAACAACACAGTCAAAGAAACGGATGTTGTCGCCTGTTATTCTGCTTCCGAAAAACAGCACAAGAATTTCCGTAATAGTCATTGCAAAGTATATGATATAAAGTATTCTTGCACTTTCGGATATTTTGGAAACCACCTTGCCTGCTGTGGGGCCGGGTACCTCTGCCTTCATTATGAACATAGAGTTACCCTTTGATCTGGGTATAACTGCAATCATAAACGAAAGAATACCCATACCACCAATCCAGTGAGTAAAGCTTCGCCAAAACAGTATTGATTTTGGCAGGGAGTGAATTTCATTTAATATTGACGCACCTGTGGTAGTAAAACCCGATGTCGTTTCAAAAAATGCGTCAATGTAGCTTGGTATGCAACCACTGATTACAAAGGGCAATGCGCCTAATGCAGAAATAATTATCCAACCAAGTCCGCATATAACAAAGCCTTCCTTTGAATAAATATTAAAATTATCGGTTTTTTTTAATGTTAGAGCTATTCCGATAATAAGCAGTATAATTATTGGAATAACAAAGGATTTATAGCTTGCCTCCGAAAAGCCGTTAAGCCTGTAATATACTGCAATACTCAACGGCAGGAACATAAGCAAGCCTAAAATTATAAAAATTTTACCTAACACATATAAAACTGCTTTGTAATTCATACTGTGCTGTTCTCCTACTGAAGAATATCGTTAAGGCTTTTTAGCTTTCTGTCCATTGAAACAACAATAACCATATCGTTTTTCATAATACAGTCATTGCCGTTAGGGAACAATATTTCATTATTCCTGTTAATAGCAGCAATAAGAACATTTTTCTTAATTTTGATTTTGTTAAGAGGTGTGCCTAAAAACGATACATTTTCACCTGCAAGGAATTCTGTTGCCTCAACCTTACCGTCTATCAGCTTGTATAAGGTTTTCATATATGACGAGCTGACATTTTCCTTTGCCCTGACATATTGAGTAATAGCAGATACGGAAATATCGCTGACATTTATTTGTGAGTCAAGACCTAAATCATCAAGAAGCTTGTTGAGATTTTTGTTGTTGATTTTTGTAACTGTTTTTGAAATACCGATTCTCTGAGCATAAATTGAAACAAGGAAGTTAACCTCGTCAACATCAGTCAATGTAACGATGGCGTCCATATTTTCAATACCCTCTTCAATCAAAAGCTCGTGGTCATTGGCGTCGCCGTTTATGATTGTAGCCTTTGGTACCATATCAAAAAGAATTTCGCATTTTTCAATATTCTTTTCTACAATAACAACATTTTTGCCAAGGTTAACAAGCATATCGGAAAGGTAAATTCCCACCCTTGAGCAACCGATAATCATAATGTTTTTTAGGGTGCTTTTTTTAGAATTAACAACAGCCCTGCCGATTCCTGCCAGCTCTCTGTGTGCACCGGTAACATGAATTTTATCTCCTGCACGAAGCACAAAGTCACCGTTAGGTATATAAACCTCACTGCCTCTTTCAACAGCGCAGATGAGCATACGGTTGGTGTATCTTGATGAAATGCTTCCAATATCTGCATTACAAAGATTTGAGCTTTCGGTAATTGTGTATTCGGCAATATCAATATTACCGTTTGCAAAGGTTTCGATATTATTTGCCTCGGGATATTGTATAATCCTGCATATTTCAAGTGCAGCAGTAAAATCAGGATTTATCATAAGAGAAATACCAAGCTCATTTCTCATAAATTCAAATTGAGCGTTGTATTCGGGATTTCGCACTCTGGCAATAGTGTGCTTCGCACCTAACTTTTTTGCCATAAGACAAACAAGAATATTATATTCATCCGAATTAGTTGTAGAAATAACAAGGTCAGAGTGTTCAACATTTGCCTGATTTAATACATCAATATGTGTGCCGTTGCCGTTAACACCCTGAACATCATATTTGTCAATAATAGCCTCAAGCTTTTTTGTGTTATAGTCGATAACGGTAATATTGTGGTCCTCGCTGCAAAGACTTTGTGCTAAGCCTGTACCAAGCTTTCCCACACCGATAATTGTAATATCCATAATTACCTCCGCAAAAAATCGATAGCATACCCTTATTATACTTAAGATTTATATTTTATCAATAGATAATTCTCAAATTTTTTCCTGTAATGTGTTAAAACTTATTTTAAAAGGTATTATTCGGCCTAATATGTCATATGATAATTATACTTATGATATTGAAAGGTTGGTATCTATGTGTGGAATTATGGGCTATACGGGATGCAGTCAGGCGACAGGCATATTGTTAAAGGGGCTTAAGGCATTAGAGTACAGGGGATATGATAGTGCAGGTATTTCTGTCTTTCATAATGATTTTAATGAATGTTTAACTGCAAAGTGCAAGGGCAGAGTTGATGCCCTTAAGAACAAAACCGATGACCTTAAGGGTAATACGGGCATAGGACACACAAGGTGGGCAACCCACGGCTCAGTCAGTGACGAAAACTCACATCCTCACAAATTCGGCAGAGTAACCCTTGTGCATAATGGCATTATAGAAAATTATGAAACCTTAAAGAATACACTTAATGTTGCCCATAGGCTTAAATCACAAACAGACAGTGAGGTTGCCTGCGCATTGATAGATAGGTGCTTTAACGGCAATCCCCGTCAGGCAATTATTGATGCCGTTAAAAAGCTGGAGGGAACATATGCATTTGCAGTAATGTTTGATACTGTGCCAAACACAATTTATGCTGTTAGAAATGTCAGTCCTATTGTTTGCTGTAAAGATGATGACGGTGCATATATTGCCTCTGACATTATGGCAATAGGGGATTACAGCGACGAATACTTTGTTTTGCCCGAATTTTCCGTGGCAGAGATAACAAAGGACGGCTTTGATGTAACGGATTTTGAGGGCAACAAAATTGATGTAAAATACCAAAGGCTTGATTGGGATATAAAAAGCAACAGTAAATGTGGCTATCCTTTTTATATGGAAAAGGAAATTATGGAGCAGCCGGAGGTTATTGAAAAAACAATTACCACAAGGCTAAAGGACGGCGTACCTGATTTTTCAAAGGATTATGTAGATGATGATATTTTTAAAAAATGTAAAAGCATTTCAATAGTTGCCTGTGGAACTGCCATGCATTCAGGACTTATTGGTAAGCAGTTGATAGAAAATAACTGCTCTATTCCTGTTACCGTTCATATGGCAAGCGAATTTATTTATTCAAGCCCCATTATTGATGATAACACATTAGTTATTTGTGTTTCTCAAAGTGGAGAAACAATTGACACATTGGAGGCGCTTAAGTATGCAAAAAGCCAAGGTGCCTTAACATTGTCTATTGTAAATGTAAGAGGCTCGTCTATATCACGAGAAAGCGATAATGTGATTTACACAGATGCTGGGCCGGAGATTGCCGTTGCCTCCACAAAGGCATACACAACACAGGTGGCTGTTTTCTATCTTATTACAGCAAGGCTTGCTTATGTTAGAGGTATGCTTAATTTTGAGGGAGTAACAAGCTTTACACGGGAGCTGCAAAAAATTCCGGGAGCAGTAAAAAATATTCTTGATAGGCGAGGGGAAATCCATTTCCTCTCCGGTGCGATGCTAAGTGCAGAGCATACCTTTATGATCGGCAGAGGTATTGATTATCCTGCACTTCTGGAGGCGTCATTAAAGCTTAAGGAAATATCATACGTTCACTCGGAGGCATTTGCCTCAGGTGAGCTGAAGCACGGCACAATAGCACTTATAACTCAAGGCACACCTGTAATTGCCTTGATGACCCAGCAGTATCTTGCCTCGAAGCAAATGTCAAATATTAAGGAGGTACAGTCCCGTGGAGCAGAGGTAATCGCCTTTATTCGTTCCTCACTTGACACAGATGAGCTTGACAGTACCTTTGTTTTGCCTGATCTTGACGATGAATTTATGCCTATTCCTGCCGTTGTGGCGTTGCAATTATTGGCATATTATGTGTCATCAGATAAAGGACTTGATGTTGATAAGCCGAGAAATCTTGCAAAGGTAGTAACAGTTGAATAGGCAATAAAGAGTAATCCGAACCTGCCAAAAATGCAGAATTAAAGCGACTTTTGAAGTTTTCGCTGTTGCCTTGCATAGACTAAAATGACCTGCTCGTTAGATTGAGCAGGTCATTTTGTCTGTTATTCTTCTGTTAGGCAATAAATAGCAATCCGAACCGTGGTTCAAATTGGCTGATTTGCCCTTACTCTATGTTAAAAATACTCGGAATACATAAAGTATTCCTGCGTTTTTGTGCCTTGATTAAGAACAAATCAGCACAATTTGAACTCGCAGACCAAAAATGCATGCAGTAAAGATGAATTTTGGATTTTGAGATGGAAGCCTTGCTGACGCAAGGCAACAGCGAAAATTTCAAAAGTCGCTTTAATTCTGCATTTTTGGCAGGCTCGGATTACTCTTTATTGCCTAATCTTTCAACAATCTTCTGTGCCTTTGAGTAAATATCCTTTATGTCAAGAGTAGTGAATTCACCGTTTTCGTAAAGGATTTTTCCGTTAACCATTGTTAGCTTAATGCAGTCCCTTGAGCCACTGTAAACAAGATTTTTTGTTATGTTGTTGATAGGCTGCATTGATGGCTTCATCAGGTCAATTACAATCAAATCTGCCTTTTTGCCTACAGCAATGCAGTCACAATCCTCAAGTCCCATACATCTTGCAGAGCCTACTGTGGCAGCCTCAAGTATTTTTTCTGCGTCACAGGAGGATGCATCCTTATTCTTAATCTTTTGCAAAACACAGGTTAAATACATTTCTCTGAACATATCAAGTCCGTTGTTAGAGCTTGGACCGTCAGTGCCTATGGCAAGATTAACTCCCTTGTCAATCATTGACTGCACAGGTGCAACTCCTGATGCAAGCTTGCAGTTTGAACCACTGTTGATAACTGCATACACACCGTGCTTTTTGTATATTGCCAAATCACTGTCACATACCCAAACACTGTGAAATGCACCACCACCGTAATTAAACAAGCCTAATTTTTCAAAAAGCTCTGTTGGCGTTTTGTTGTACTGATTGATGCAGCTTTGTGTTTCCTCCATAGTTTCGGAGGAGTGCATATATACTCCTGTCTTATATTTTTCAGCAAGCCCTGCTATTTTTTTCATCAATGATTTATCGGTAGTGTATTCTGCATGGAAGCCTAATTTGTAGGAAATAAGAGGGTGGTAATTGTTATATTTGTTGTAGTATTCCTCCATTAAATCTATGGATTCCTTAAAGTTGTTAAGTCCACAGCACATAACAGTTCTAAATCCTGTATCAACGCTTGCTTTTGCCATATTTTCCGGGAAATAATACATATCAAAGCAAGCCGAAATACCACCACTTAAATATTCGGCAAAGGCAATTTGCGAAAGGGTGTAAATATCATCGCCTGTCAGCTTTGCCTCAAGTGGAAAGATTTTTTCATACAGCCATTGCTGTAAGGGCATATCATCGCTTAAGCTTCTTCCAAAGGTCATGGCACTGTGGGTGTGTGCATTTTTGAAGGAGGGCATAAGCAGATTTCCCTTTAAGTCAATTTCCCGTTCAAACGATTGGGTGCTTTCCGTGTTGGCTTGTCCCACATATGATATTTTATCACCATCTATCCAAGCTTCACCGTTGTCAATTATATCAAACCCGTTGTTGAGTGTAAGAATTTTGCCGTTGTAAAATCTTATCATTTCAGCATCTCCTTCAGATTTACCTCATATGGTGGATAAACAATTCCCTTGTCGGTAATGATTGCAGTTATCAGTGAGCTGTCCGTAACATCAAAGGCAGGATTAAAGCATTTTGTTTCCTTTAGTGCAGTGGGCTTTTCAAAATACATCTCCTTAATTTCTTCTCCGTCACGCTCCTCAATTACAATTTCGTTACCGTTTTTGCAATTAAAATCAACGGTGGAATATGGGCCTAAAACATAAAATGGGACATTATAATATTTTGCAAGCACTGCCAAGGAGCTTGTACCTATTTTGTTTGCAGTATCGCCGTTTGCTGCCACTCTGTCACAGCCAACCAGCACTGCATTAACAAGTCCCTTTTTCATAACAAGCCCTGCCATATTGTCGCACATCAGCGTCACATCAATTCCTGCTTTTTCAAGCTCATATGATGTGAGCCTTGCACCCTGCAAAAGAGGTCTTGTTTCGTCTGTAAACACCCTGAAATTATAGCCCTTTTCTTTTCCTAAAATGAGTGGACCTAAGCCTGTGCCGTATCTGCCTGCTGCCAGCTCACCTGCGTTGCAATGGGTTATTATGCCGTCACCGTCCTTAAGCAGAGATAAGCCGTATTCGCTGATTTTCCTGCACATTTCATCGTCCTCTGCCTGTATTGCAGCAGCCTCTTCTATTAGACTTTTTCCCTGCTCATAGGCATTGACAATTCTTTGCGTTGCCCAGCTTAAATTAACGGCAGTAGGTCTTGATGAATCAAGATATTCCTTTAAATCATATATGTTATTATCTCTTGAAAACAGAGCCATTGAATATCCGGCAAATACTCCAATGGCAGGAGCACCTCTTACCATAAGTCTTTTTATTGCATCATATGCCTGCTCCTTTGATTTTATCTCCACCCATTTTTCCTCATTAGGCAAAAGTGTTTGGTCAATTATGTATAGCCTGTTGTTATTGTATCTAAGGTTTTCCATTAAAATTTACCTACCGTTTTCTTAATTAACGCTTTAAAATAAGGTGCAACCCTGTCTGCTGTTTGGGTTACCTCCTGGCTTGTTATAGGCTTGTCACTTATTCCACAGGCAAGGTTAGATATAACGCTGATGCCGCAAACCTCAAATCCACAATGAACTGCTGCCTGTGCCTCAATGGCAGTGCTCATACCAACTGCGTCTGCACCGATGATTTCAGCCATCTTAATTTCGGCAGGTGTTTCAAAATTAGGACCTCTGAATTGCAGATAAACACCCTGCTTAATATCAATATCAAGCTCTCTTGCAGTATCCTTGATGATATTTCTTAACCTTTTTGAGTAAACCTCACTCATATCGGGAAAGCGTACGCCCAGCTTTTCATCGTTTTTGCCCACAAGAGGTGACTCCACAAAGCAAGAAATATGGTCGTTGATAACCATAAAATCTCCGATGTTAAAATTCCTGTTTATTCCACCGGATGCGTTGGTGAGCATAAGCACCCTTGCTCCCATTTTGCGCATAAGCCTAATGGGATTAACTACCTGAGCAGGTGTATATCCCTCATAAAGATGAACTCGTCCCTGCATCATAACAACCCTTTTGTCCTCTATTTCACCAAGCACAAATCGTCCCTTGTGGCTCGGTGCCGTGGAAACAGGGAATTCGGGTATGTCCTTGTAGTCAATGACACAGTGCACCTTAATTTCATCTGCAAGGGTGCCCAGTCCACTGCCTAAAACAACAGCAACCTCCGGCTCAAAATCCGTAATACTCCTAATATATTCTAACTGCTTTTCTAACATAATGATCACCAATGATTATTATAAAGCTTTTTGCTAACTAAATCAACAAATACTATTGCATACTCAAATATTTTTTGATATTATGATATTGGTTAAAATTCTCTCAGGAGGAATTGTATGAAAAAGTTTTTATCTGCTTTTATGTGCATAGTAATGATAATAACCGTATTTACTGCCTGTGCAAAGCAGCAGGATATGAATAGCGATATTGTGCTGATTACCGACGGTGGCACAATTAGTGATAACGGATACAACCAAAGTGCGTGGGAGGGTGTGTCCCAATTTGCACTGGATAATTCAATGAAGTGTCGCTATTTTCAGCCTGTGCTGGAGGACGGCAAAATCACAGTAGATAATATTGAAAAATATGTTGAGCTTGCATCAAAGGGCAACGCACAATTTGTAGTTATGCCCGGCAGCGACTTTGCAGTTAGTGCCTATGAGCTTGCATCATCATATCCCGATATTAAATTTATTCTTATCGGTTCGCTTCCTCATTCAGAGGGCGACAGCACCGACAGAATAATAAAAAATGTTATGTCTGTGTCATTTGATTCGCTTCAGGCAGGCTTCCTTGCAGGCTATATTGCAGTAGCAAACGGTAACACAAGCCTTGGCTATTTCGGTGAATTTGACAGCAAGGATTCTGCAAGCTATGGTGCAGGCTTTGTGCAGGGTGCTGCTTATTGTGCAGATGATTTAGGTGTCCCTGTAACAGTTGATTGGGCAGAATACGATTCTGCATTAAGGGATTATATTTACGATTTTACCGTTACTGCCTGCTACAAAAAAATTGATGATAGCAAGGAAAAAACATATACAGTTAAGGTTGTTGACGGCTTAGGCTCAGGTACCTATGCCGAGGGTAGTAATGTGGCTATTGTTGCCAACCCTGCACCAAAGGGCAAGGTGTTTGACAAGTGGGTAGTAAAAAGTGACACCCAGGGAGTTAAGGATAAAAAGGTTAATATCTCTTCAAAAACAAAGTCAACAATAAACCTTATTGCTGAAAAATGTGATTGCACTCTTACTGCAACCTATAAGGATATTGAGGGTACATCATACTCAGTTGAGGTTATGACTGCTGATACAAAATCAGTGGCAGCAACATATAATGTGGGCGAAAACGGAGAGGTAGAAATTACTGCTCCTGTTGCAGAGGCTAATTATGTTTTCGACCATTGGGAAACTAATTCTGTTGCCCACATAGAGAATAATCAAAGTGCCGTAACAAAAATCAGTGGTGTTAACGAGGATGTTAGGCTTATCCCTGTTTATAGGCATAACGACACTCCAACCTTTAACCTTAATGTTGTAACAGGTGAGGGTGGCAATGGCACATCAATAGGCAGTGGCTCATATCTGGCAGGTGATATGGTTAATATTGTTTCTGCTCCTCCAAAGGACGGCTATATGTTCTCTCATTGGGAGAACAAGGATGCCTACGGCAACAGTACAGGTATTGCTATGGATAACGAGTATAATTACAGCACCTCATTTGAAATGGTGGATAGGTATTCTGCAATTTGCGATACTATGTATAACCACGGCGTAAGTACCATATTCTCCGGTGGTAACAGCAAATCCGACTCTGTGTTTACATCAAAAAATAATTATGATTACAGCCTTAATGTAATAACTGCCGGCATTGAAAACGGTGATTCCTATACAAGCATTGTTAATGACTATGGTACTGCTGTTAAGAACTGCCTTGCCGATTTCAAGGGTGGCTCTGTGTACCTTGCTAATTGCTCAAATAACGGTATCTATGCATCATTTGTTTCAGACAATGAGGAAATTAAGGCTTCCTATGATGAAGTGTATAGCGCACTTGCTTCCGGAGCAATGCCATTAACACCTGTTCAAGGTGGTGCAGGCTATGATTTCTGTAAGCTTTATAATGAGCAAAAGCCGTCAAAATGCTTAACTCTCAACGGCTGGTTCCTCAAAGGCGTATCATTAAAATAATAACTCAATAAAAAAGTGTACTCTAAAGGCTTTGTAATTACAATCTTTAGAGTACACTTTTTTGCCCTATTTAACGAGCCTAAAAACGCTACGATATATATAAAACAAAAATAAATTCAACAATGCAGTAGGTGCAACGAATAACCTTCGTGGCCTTTCTGCAAAAGTCGAATTTATTTATGATATTTTACCACAAAATTATGAATAGTCAAGTGATAATGCAAAATATTCGTTAAGCCTTGATGAACTTGATAAACAGTATCTTTCATCGGTTAAGAATAATGATATTGCAACAGCACAAAAAAATTGTTGATGATGTTGCAAAAAAAGAAGCAACTTGATAAAGAAAATGCGAACGGAAATCTTGTAAAAATAAAAAAATAAAGTGACCGTCAATTTCTCGCTGATTTGAAAAAAATCCACGAGGTGTACGCCCAAAGCGTGAATGACAATCACTATACTAATAATATACCATAAAACGCAGAAAAAAGCAACACTCAAAATCTCTTGATATTGATACGGACGGTGCCACTGCCAACCTTGAAAATGGGGTAGAAATTAACACAGAACGGAAATCTTGTTAAAATAAAGAACAGAAGCCGGCAATTACAGGATGACCGATAAAAATAACGGTGAGAGCCTGCCCACGACTTCTGTTTCTAATGATAGTATATCCTATTTACTCGATTATGTCAATGCTAATCCTTGAGCCACTATGGCTGCCTATCATATAAAGCAAAAGCGATAGAAGATATTTATTATCCTCTATCGCTTATTTATCGCTTATTTTTATCCTAAAAGCTTAACAAGCACTGCCTTTTGAGCGTGTATTCTGTTTTCAGCCTCTTCAAATATTTCGTCTGCGTGCTCCTCAAGGACCTTTGCAGTAATTTCCTCTTCTCTGTGGGCAGGTAGGCAGTGGAGTACCATAGCATCAGGTTTAGCTACATTCATTACATCATCATTTATTTGATAATTTTTGAACACCTTTTCTCTTTCTGCCTTTTCCTCCTCTTGACCCATAGATGCCCAAACATCTGTGTAAATAATATCAGCATCCTTTGCACAAGCCAAAATATCTTCGCTGCACATAAAGTCGCCGTTTTCCTTTGCCCATTTAATGATTTCGGCATCAGGCTTATAATCATTTGGACAGGCGATTGCACAACTCATTCCCATTTTGATTGCACCGATAATAAGGCTGTTTGCCATATTATTTCCGTCGCCTATGTAGCAAAGCTTAAGTCCGTCAAAGCTCATTTTGTATTCTCTTATAGTCATAAGGTCGGCTAATACTTGACAGGGATGACAGTAGTCCGTAAGTCCATTGATGATTGGGATTGAGCCGTATTCAGCCAAATCCTCAACCTCCTTTTGCTCAAAGGTTCTAATCATAATTCCGTCAAGGTAGCGAGAAAGAACTCTTGCCGTGTCCTGTATAGGCTCGCCTCTTCCTATCTGCAAATCCCTGTTAGACAGGAACAGTGCCTGACCTCCCAGCTGATACATACCAACCTCAAAGCTTACTCTTGTTCTTGTAGAGCTTTTTTGGAAAATCATACCCAAGGTTTTGCCCTTAAGATGATGATGCTCGATGCCGTGCTTTGTTTCGTACTTAAGCTGATCAGCCAAATTCAAAATATCAAATATGTCGTTTTGACTTAAATCCTGTAGCTTTAATAAATGCTTCATTCCTCAATAACCTCTTTCAAAATATTCAGTCCCTCATCAAGCTCTGCCATGCTTATGTTAAGAGCAGGCAGTAGCCTTATTTTTGTTTTTGCTGTTAAAACTAAAAGTCCATTTTCAAGGCATTTCTTTGCAATATCCTTTGCACTTTTTTCTACTTCAATGCCTAACATTAAGCCCATACCGGTTATGGATTTAACACTCTTTATGCCTGATAAAAAGTCACAAATATATTTGCTCTTTTTGGTAACGGACTCTAAAAACTCATCATCAATTCGTGACACCACCGAGCATGCACCTGCTGCACAAATAGGATTTCCACCAAAGGTTGAGCCGTGAGAGCCGGCAGTTACAATATCCTTAACCTTTTCTCCAAAAAGGACGGCACCCATTGGCAATCCTCCTGCCATACCCTTTGCAGTAGTAACAATATCCGGTATTATTCCAAAATTTTGATATGCAAAATATTTACCTGTTCTGCCGTTGCCTGTCTGTACCTCGTCAACGACCATCAGTATGTCCTTTTCTTTACATACTTTTGCTATTGCATTAACAAATTCGTTACTAAGATTGTTTACTCCACCTTCGCCCTGAATACACTCAAACATAATAGCACACACATCATCGGTTGCCATACTGATTAACTCCTGTGTATCATTGGCAGTGCAGTGCTTAAAGCCCTGTGTGAACGGTCCAAAGGTAGTGTGAAAGCTGTCCTGTCCTGTGGCTGCAAGAGTAGTAATCGTCCTGCCGTGGAAGGAGTCTTTAAGGGTGATTATTGTACTTCGTCCTTCACCGTATTTGTCATAGGAATATTTCCTTGCAAATTTAATTGCACCTTCATTAGCCTCAGCGCCACTGTTGGCAAAGAAAACTTTTTTCATATTGCTCTTTTCACAAAGCAGCCTTGCCAGTTGAGCACAGGGGGAGGTGTAGTACAAATTACTTGTATGCTGTAATTTGTCAAGCTGATTTATAACAGCGTCCTTCCACTCATCATCGCAAATTCCAAAGGCAGTAACTCCGATACCTGAGCCAAAATCTATGTACCTTTTACCGTCTTCGTCATATAGAGTAGAGCCCTTTCCACTGTTCAGCGCTACATCAAATCTACCGTAGGCGTGTGCCACATATTCATTATCAAGCTCTTTTGTATTCATATGCTATCACCTGCTTTTAAACATTGTTCCCATACCTTCGTCAGTTAAAAGCTCCATAAGTATGGAGTGGGGAACTCGTCCGTCAATTATAAATGCCTTTTTAACTCCTTGACGCAACGCCTGAGTCATTGAGTCAATCTTCGGTATCATACCACCACTTATTATTCCCTGGGCAATAAGGGCAGGAGTTTCGAAAATAAACACCTTGTGAATAAGCGTTGATTCGTCATTTTTATCTCGTAACAAGCCTACAATATCTGTCATAGAAACAAGAGCCTCTGCCTTAAGCGCCCCTGCTATTGCAGCAGCAGCCGTGTCTGCATTGATGTTATAGCAATTACCCTTTTCGTCATAGCCTATTGTAGAAATAACGGGTATCCAGTTATATGCAAGTATCTCGGTTACGGCATCCATATTCACCTGAGTAATTTCTCCCACATATCCGTGAGTATCATCAAGTGGCTTGCATTTGAGCATATTGCCGTCCATACCGGAAAGACCAATGGCGTGTCCACCAAAATTGCCTATTTGACAGGTTAAATCCTTGTTAACCTTACCTGCCAAAACCATTTGTACCACATCCACCGTTTCCTTATCGGTAACCCTTAACCCGTCAACAAAGCTGCTTTTTATGTTCATTTTATCAAGAGTCTTGTTAATATCGGGGCCTCCACCGTGAACAAGCACAACCTTAATTCCAACGGTTGTCAGCAGTACAAGGTCACGCATAACTGCTTCCTTCAACTCATCGTTAACCATTGCATTGCCACCGTATTTTACCACAACGATTTTTTTCCTGTATTTTTGTATGTGGGGCAGTGCGTGAGCAATTATTTCTGCCTTTTGTGCATTGTTAATATCCACCGTATTTTCCTCCTTATGTTCTGTAATCACCGTTGATTTTTACATAGTCATATGTTAAATCACAGCCCCAAGCAGTAGCGTTTTCATTACCCTGATTAAGATTGATGTCAATATATATCTCATCGCATGAAAGCACTGTTGATGCCTTTTCCTCACTGAATTCAATACCTGTACCGTTTTTGCAAACCTCAACGGTACCCTTATCACTTCTCAAGTTAACATCAACAAGATTTATGTCAAAATCAGCATCGGCATATCCTATTGCACATAGAACCCTGCCCCAATTTGCGTCCTCGCCAAACATTGCTGCCTTGAATAATGACGAGCATACAACGCTTTTTGCAATGGCAATAGCAGTATTCTTATCGGGTGCACCTGTGCAAATGCATTCAAGCAGCTTGCTTGCACCCTCACCGTCCTTTGCCAGCATACGAGTAAGGCTTGCCATAACCTCGTAAAGAGCAGCCTTAAATACTTCGTAATCACTGCCTTCCTCTGTTATCTCGTTGTTATATGCCAGTCCGTTAGCCATAATGCAAACCATATCGTTTGTTGATGTGTCACCGTCAATGGAAAGGCAGTTGTATGTAACTTTAACAATTTCGCTAAGTGCCTTTTGCAAAAGCTTGGCAGAAATTGCACAGTCGGTGGTAATAAAATTAAGTGTTGTTGCCATATTTGGATGAATCATGCCTGAGCCCTTTGCCATACCACCGATATGGCATACTGCGTTACCAAGCTTAAATTCAACTGCATATTCCTTCTTTACAGTGTCGGTGGTCATAATAGCAGTAGCAGCCTCTTGATTTTTGTTGTAATCAAGCTCCTTAACAAGAATAGGCACAGCCTTTTCTATGGGCTCAATAGGTAACACCTGACCGATAACGCCTGTTGATGCAACAACAACATATTCCTTTTGTATTCCCAATTCATCAGCCACAAGCTGACACATTTTGTCTGCCTTTTCTATTCCGTCTGCATTGCAGGTGTTGGCGTTTTTTGAATTTGCAATTACTGCTATTGCCTTGTTATTGCTTTTTTCAAGATTTGCCTTGGTAACAATAATCGGTGCACCCTTTACCTTGTTTTGTGTATATACTGCAGCCGTGTTGCAGATTGTGTCACTGACATACATACATATGTCATTTTTGTGCTTGGTGTTCATATTATCAGTACTTGGCTTTTTTATTCCACAGTATGTGCCACTTGCCTTAAAGCCCTTTGAAGCACAAATTCCACCGTCTATATACTTAAAGCTCATATGTTATTCTCCTATATTAAGTCCTGTTTTTTCGTCAATTCCCATTGCAATATTCATACATTGAATAGCAGCACCTGATGCACCTTTACCCAAATTATCAAACCTTGCTGTAATGAGTATTCTTTCACTGTTGCCGTTGATCTCGATTTCCATATCGTCTCTGTTGGCAAAGGTGTTTGATGCAATCATACCTGACGTGTAGCCAAGCTCACGGACTTTAACAATATTTGATGTGCTGTAATGCTCACTGAACATATCACATATATTATTAGTAGTGTATTTTTTTGTCATTTTGTTAGTGAACAGGGGAATAGATACAACCATACCCTGTGGATAATCACATACTATTGGAGAAAATATCGGCTCCTTTGAAAGTCCACTGATTGCCTTCATTTCCTTTAAATGCTTGTGCTCTTGAGAAAGTGCATACAGTCTTGGTGAGTCAAGCTCCTTATCTCTGTCTTTATCCTCATATTGAGCAATACCTTTTTTACCGGCACCGGTGTATCCACTCAAGGCATAGCAAACAATATCGTAATCGGGAGTAATAAAGCCATTCTTAACCAAAGGATAAACTATTGAGTTAAACCCACTGGCATAGCACCCCGGTACGGCAATTCTTTTGCTGCTTTTTATTTTATCCCTGTGCCACTGACTAAGCTCCGGGAAGCCGTATGCCCAGCCATCTAATGTTCTGTGTGCAGTAGAGGTGTCAATGATTGTTGTGTTTTCGTTTTCAACCAAGCTCAGTGCCTCCACAGATGCAGCGTCAGGCAAACAGAGAAAGGTTATATCGCTTTCGTTTATCAGCCTTGCTCTTTCCTTTAAATCCTTACGCTTTTCGCTGTCAATCAGCAGTAGCTCAATGTCCTGCCTGTTCTCAAATCTGCTGTAAATTTTAAGACCTGTTGTACCGTCTTTTCCGTCGATGAATACTTTTTTCATATTTATACAAAAAACTCCGATTTCCTAAAACTGTAATTATTATACACTTAGGTATTTTAATGTCAATACATTTAAGAAAATTAGTTATAAATATGCATAAAAATGAATAAATATACACAAATTATATGCATATTATGCTGCATATATGCTTTGTTAACAGTTCATTTTAATGTACCGTTACTTGCAAAATTTGTATTTATCTCTAATATTCTTTAGTTGCAAAGGTCTTAGGTTTGCAAAAATTTAAGGAGGTAATAATGAATACAGAAATAATTATTGCACTTGTTTCAATGGCAGGAACACTTCTTGGAACATTTGGTGGTATTGTCACTTCCTCAAAGCTAACATCCTTTCGAATTGAACAGTTAGAGCAAAAGGTGGACAGACACAACAATTTTGCACAAAGAATGCCTGTTGTAGAAGAAAAAATAAAGGTCCTCAACCATAGAATAGAGGACTTGGAAAGGGAGAATTGAAATGAAATTTACAAAAGAAACATTCAAGCGAGTAGCAAGAACATTTATTCAGGCGTTTATCGCCTGCGTATTGGTAGGCATAACCTCAATAGATTTCAGTCAGGAAAAATCAATAATCAATTCAGCGTTGCTGTCATTGGCAATATCTGCAATCTCTGCCGGCATATCTGCAGTAATGAACCTTGAAAAGCCTGAACAGCTTGGCTCAGGCAGAGCAGTAATCAGCTTCGATGCTTGGGTTAAGAAGTATATCGGTAAAAAGACTGATTACGACGGTGTTTACGGTGTGCAGTGTGTTGATTTGATAGATTGCTTTATTGACAGAGTTCTCGGTCTTACAAAAGGCTTTTGGGGCAATGCAAAATATTGGTGGCTTAACAGAAACAATAGTCAGTGGCTAAAGGACAACTTCGATTTCATCACACCCAGATATATCAACGGTGAGCTGAAAAGGGGAGATATAGGCATTAGAACATCAGGTAAATACGGTCATATATTTGTCGTGGCAGAAAGCAATACAAACGGCAAATTTAAGTATTACGACCAAAATGCCACAGGCAACGGCGATAAAATGACACTGAGAGAAAAAGCATATAATAATGATTATATCAACGGCATTCTTCGTCCAAGGGTACAGGCAAATCTTGTGTCCCTGCCACCGTCAGTTCAAAAGGGCACATATGTGCTCAATGAGGTTTGTGGTGTTTACATAAGGAATAAGAACGGCACCTTTACACCAAAAAAGGTAAAGCAACTTACACCAAACGGCAAAGCCCACGCCACATCGAAGCTGCCTAATGCAAAGGCAAATCTCAAAAAGAATACAAAGGTAACAGTATCATCAACCTATGTTGATAAAAGCAATAACCTTTGGGCAGAAATCCCCAGTGGCTATATCCTTATCTACCACCACAATATCCAAAAATTAAGAATATCATAACAACAGCCCCTGCTCTTATCGAGTAGGGGCATTTTTATGCAAGTGGTAAAAAAGTAAGATTGAATATAACGATGGCACTATTCAAACAGCAAACCTTAATCTATATTTTGATAGCGACGGCTATATGCATTTTGAATAATTTTAAACATAGGTGGCAGAGTAATCTGCCACTTTTTGTTATCCCGTCTTTTTATAAATCACGATTTTAAGGGCAGTTGAGAGGACTTTGGCAAAAGAAAAAGACGGTTAAAAAACCGTCTTTTTTGGGTGTTTTGAACTTAATGACACGAATGAAAAGTGCCAGAAAACTTGATTTTCTTAATATGATTATTTCTGTCTCTTATACACATCTGACGCTGCCGACGAAGGCTTAGGT
>CAMFYM010000005.1 GCA_946002045.1 uncultured Clostridia bacterium
ATGATTGCTTGAGGCAAATGCTGCCAAGAGGCTTTGGTAAAATCAAGGATTCATCCTCAAAAATGATTACCCTTGAGGTTGAAAAGGAAAGTGATTTACCAAAACTCACGCAAAAGCAAAGAAGTGTAGTTAACCTTCTATTTGATATAGGCACAGCATCTGCTGCAGAGGTTTGTGAGTTTTGCTCGGTAGGTATGTCGGTTTTAAAAAACCTTGAAAAATATGGTGTTATAAGCTTTTTTGATAAACAGGTATATCGCAATCCCTACAAAAATGTATCATCAAGCTGCAAGGCAGACAGCATTGAGTTAACATCACAACAGAAGCAAGCCTATGATACTTATTCAAAAATGATGAATAGTGACGGTGGGACAGGTTTGCTTTTCGGTGTAACCGGCAGTGGAAAAACACAGGTTTACCTAAAGCTTATTGATGATGCATTATCAAGTGATAAAGATGTTATTGTTCTAATACCTGAAATCGGTCTTACTGCTCAGGCTGTCAATATTTTTCACAAAAGATACGGCAATAAGGTTGCTGTTATCCACAGTGGACTTTCATTAGGTGAAAGAAATGATGAGTATAAGCGTATTGATAGGGGAGAGGCAAAAATTGTTGTTGGCACTCGAAGCGCCGTTTTTGCACCTGTTCATAATCTTGGCTTAATAGTTATGGACGAGGAGCAGGAGCATACCTATAAAAGTGAGCGTACCCCAAAATATAATGCCAAGGATGTTGCTAATTTTAGATGTAAATATAATCACGCATTATTTTTAATGATTTCTGCAACACCAAGCATTGAAACCTTTTCAAATGCAGTCAAGGGTAAATACTCTCTTTGTGAGCTGAACGAAAGGTACGGTAACGCCACTTTGCCTAAAGTAATAATTGTTGATATGAAGGAGGAAATGAAAAGGGGCAACAAAACTCCTATTTCCTCAAAATTACAGGAATTACTTAGGGAAACGCTTGATAATAATAAGCAGGCTATCCTGCTTATCAATAGACGAGGCTACAATACATTTATTGCCTGTAATGATTGTGGCAACGTTATTACCTGTCCAAATTGTGCAATCTCGCTAACATATCACAGCTTCAACAACAGGCTTGTGTGTCATTATTGCGGATATACAAAAAATCTTGATTTTACATGTCCGTCTTGCAGTAGTGAAAATGTTAGGTATAGTGGCTACGGTACTCAAAGAATAGAGGATGAGCTGTCAGCCCTTTTTCCACAGGCAAGAATACTTCGTATGGATGCAGATACAACCTCTGCAAAGTTCAGTCACGACAGAATGCTTGCTGATTTTTCAAGTGGAGAATATGACATTTTGATAGGTACACAAATGGTTGCAAAGGGCCTTGATTTTCCTAATGTAACTCTTGTGGGTGTTGTTAATGCAGATAATTCACTTTACGATGAAAACTATGACAGCAGCGAGAGAACCTTTGATTTAATTACCCAGGTAATCGGCAGGAGTGGCAGACGCGATGTTAAGGGTACTGCTGTTATCCAAACAATAAATCCATATAATCAAACTCTTGAGTATTCTGCCATGCAGGACTATAAGAGCTTTTTTGATAACGAAATAGCGTTAAGGAAGTCTTTGATTTATCCACCCTATTGCGACATCATTTCCGTATCCTTTATGGGAGAAAATGAAAATGATGTTGCATTATGCTCAAAGACTTTTTTAGAGGTGTTAAAGGACGCTAATAAAGATAATGAGCATAAGATAATTGTATTAGGTCCAAGCCCTGCAAAAATATCAAAGCTCAACGGCATTTACAGATACCGTTTATCTGTTAAATGTATAAATTCAAAAAAAATTCGCTCTATGTTTAACAATGTGTTAAAAAATATGTATAAAATAAAGGAATATAAAAATGTTTCAATCTCATTAGATGTTAATTCTAATGAATTGAATTGATGTTTTTTGGGAGATTATGTAATGGCATTAAGAAATATAGTTAAGTTAGGCGACCCTGTTTTAAATAAAAAAAGCAGAGTTGTAGAAAAATTTGATGACAGATTAGCTACTCTTATTGACGATATGAAGGAAACTATGTATAACGGCAACGGTGTAGGCCTTGCTGCTGTGCAGGTAGGTGTTCTCAAAAGAGTAGTTGTTATCGACGTTGGTGAAGGTCCTATGGAGCTTGTTAATCCTGAAATTACTTTAGTCGAGGGTGAGCAAATATCACAGGAGGGCTGCCTATCGTTACCTAATAAGTGGGGAATAACAAAGCGACCGAAAAAGGTTCAGATAAAAGCACAGGACAGAAACGGCAAGTGGCAGGTATTCACGGGAGAGGATCTTAAGGCTAAGGCATTTTGCCACGAAATAGACCATCTCGACGGAATTTTATTTACCTCTCACATCATTGAGGGAGAAACATTACAGGGTTAACGGTGACAAAATGAAAATAATTTTTATGGGTACTCCTGATTTTGCTGTACCTTGCTTAGAAAAATTAGTTAACAGTAATCATCAGGTGTGTGCTGTATTTACTCAACCTGACAAGCCGTTTGGCAGAAAGCAGATATTAACTGCACCACCTGTTAAGCAGTTTACATTAGAGAATACAGATATTCCTGTTTATCAGCCTTCCACCTTGAAGGACGGAGAAGCACTCGAAATAATCAATAATTATAATCCGGATGTTATTGTTGTTGTGGCATACGGCAAAATTTTGCCAAAAAGCATACTTACCTCTGCGAAATACGGGTGTGTAAATGTTCACGCATCACTTTTGCCGAAGTACCGTGGCGCAGCTCCTATTCAGTGGTCAATACTTAATGGTGACAGCGAAACAGGTGTAACCATTATGCAAATGGACGAAGGACTTGATACAGGCGATATGCTAATGGTTGAAAGTACTACTATTGATATTAACGAAACATCTGAACAACTGTTTGACAGATTATCTATTATTGGTGCTGATTTACTTACTGCCTGTCTTGACAAGCTTGAATTGGGGGAGATTTCTCCTGTTAAGCAAAAAGAAAACGGTACCTGCTATGCAGAAAAAATTACTAAGGCTCACTCAAAAATTGATTGGAGTAAATCTGCACTTCAGATTCATAATCAGGTTAGAGGCTTACAAACATGGCCCTGTGCATCAACAACAATTTTCGGCAAGACTGTAAAAATTCACAAAACAATTTTGTCAAATAAAACTGCTGATATTTATGGCAGTGTAGTAGATAATAAAAATGTTCTTACTGTTTGCTGTGGCGACGGTAAATGCGTAGATATATTGGAAATTCAGCCGGAGGGTAAAAAGAAAATGGATACAAAATCATTTCTTTTAGGTAATTCGGTTGAATTGGGTACAATTTTAGGAGAGTAAATATGGGTGCTTACTTTTCTTACTATCTAACAGGATTTATTATGATTCCTGTATTTATATTTGCATTATTCTGTCAGCTTAAGGTTAAGTCATCATTTGCAAAATATTCTAAAATTGCAGGTAGGCGTGGATTAACAGGTGCCGATGCAGCATATAAGCTGTTAATGCTCAACGGCATTACAGATGTTAAAATCAAGAAAATATCAGGCACATTAACTGATTATTATGACCCTGC
The DNA here is from genome assembly GCA_946002045.1 of uncultured Clostridia bacterium. Taxonomy (GTDB): domain Bacteria; phylum Bacillota; class Clostridia; order Oscillospirales; family Acutalibacteraceae; genus Eubacterium_R. The sequence goes on from CAMFYM010000005.1 coordinate 3,590, forward strand.
AAAAAAAGAAATTTGTCTTTCCCAGGATGTGTTCGATTCACGCAGTATTGCTGCCATAGGTGTTGCCTGTCACGAGGCAGGTCACGCCTGTCAGCATGCGCAGGGTTATGCACCTCTTAAAATAAGAAATGCTGTTATTCCTGCAACAAGAATCGGTTCTGCTTTAGGTGTACCTTTAGCACTGTTAGGAATGATACTTTACAGTGACCCACTGATTTATGCAGGCGTTATCCTTTACGGAGCAGTTGCTTTGTTCCAGCTAATAACGTTGCCTGTGGAATTTAATGCATCCAAGCGTGCACTGCAAACTATTGAGCAAAACGGCTTTTTAGAGGGAGAGGAATATAACGGTGCTAAGCGTGTTTTGACTGCTGCTGCACTGACCTATGTCGCTGCCTTAGCATCTGCTATTGCAACACTTTTAAGATTGTTCCTTATTATGAACAGAGGTAACAGAAGATAATGAAAAGCTCTCGTCTTATTGCTTTTGAAGCGTTGTATAAAATTTTTTACGATAATGCTTATTCAAACATTGCCCTGGACAAAGCAATTCGTGATATTGACACAGACAAGCCTTTTATTTCTGCACTTATTTATGGCGTTTGCGAAAGAAGAATTACTCTGGACTATTTCATAGAAAAATATGTTACTTCAAAGCCAAAGCCAAAGATAATGACAATTTTGCGTATGGGAGCATATCAGCTGCTGTTTATGGACAAGGTGCCAAGCAGTGCATCAATTAACGAATCCGTTAAGCTTACTAAGGATATTAAGCAAAGCTACTATGCATCCCTTGTTAATGCAGTTTTACATAAAATTGACCGTGACAGAACCATTCCCGATGATTTATCAATTAAATATTCCGTACCGAAAAATCTAATAAATATGTGGGTTAAGCAGTATGGTAAGGATGTTGTTGAGGACTTTTTGCCATATGTTAATGACAGACCACCGGTGTTTGCAATACCAAATAGGCTTTTTGTTGATAATGAGGAATTACAATACGAGTTATTGTGCGAAGGCATTGAGTGTGAGGTAGTGGGTGACATTGTAATGATTACCTCTCCCTTTGACTTAAGCAAGTCTGTTGCCTTTAAAAACGGCTTGTTTCATATTGAGGATTTATCAAGCTATGAGTGTGCATTATCGTTAGGTGCAAAGGCAGGGGATGTGGTTCTTGATATGTGCTCTGCACCCGGTGGTAAGGCGTTTACTATTGCTGAAAAAATGGGGAATAAGGGCAAAATACTTGCATTTGATTTGCATGAACACAGAGTAAATCAAATAGAGCAGGGCGCAAAAAGACTTGGTATTGATATTATTGAAGCAGGTATTAACGATGCAACTGTGTATAACGATAAATTACCAAAGGCAGATAAAATCCTTTGTGATGTTGTTTGTTCAGGCTTTGGTATTATCAGAAGAAAGCCGGAAATCAGATATAAAGAACTTGACAGTATTGCCCAATTACCAAGCATTCAGTTGAAAATATTGGAAACCTCGTCAAGATATTTAAAGGATAACGGTACAATTATTTATTCTACCTGTACCCTAAATAAAAAAGAAAACGAAAAGGTTGTTAATGCCTTTATAGAAAATAACAGTGATTTTACACTAATCAGCGAAAAAACCACATTTCCTTCCCAATTTGGTGGGGATGGCTTTTATGTGGCAGTAATAAAAAAGAATGAAAACTGATATTAAATCCTTAACATTAAATCAATTAAATAATGAAATAAATAAACTAAATCTTCCTTCATTTAGAGCAAAGCAGATTTATAATTGGCTACATAAAGTCGGCTGTACCACCTTTGACCAAATGACAAATTTGAGCAAGGATTTGAGGGATAAGCTGGAGGAGAATTACTATATTTCTTATTGTCAAATAGAGAATAAATATGTCTCCAAAATTGACGGTACGGTTAAGTATTTGTTTAAGCTAAATGACGGTGAATACATTGAATCTGTTGTTATGAAATATAAATACGGCTACACAATTTGTGTATCGTCACAGGTTGGCTGTAAAATGGGCTGTACCTTTTGTGCGTCAACCCTTGCAGGCTTTAAGAGAAACTTGACTGCAGGGGAGATTGAGTCACAAATTCATGCTGCTCAAAATGATTTAGGCGTTAGAATTTCCCACATTGTAATGATGGGAATAGGAGAACCACTTGATAATTTTGATAATGTAATTCTATTCCTTAATAATGTTAATAATGAAAACGGCTTGAATATCAGTATGAGAAATATAACTATTTCTACCTGTGGAATTGTTGATAAAATCTACGATTTGATGAATTTGGATTTACAGCTTACCCTTACTATTTCACTTCACGCACCTAATAATGATATTCGTTCAAAAACAATGCCTGTTAATAACAAATATCCTATTGAGGAAGTAATTAAAGCTTGTAGGGAATATGCTCGTGTTACCGGTAGGCGTGTAAGCTTTGAATATACACTTATTAAGGGTGTGAATGATAGCAGGGAAAATGCTTTGGAGCTGTGTGAAAGGTTAAAGGGATTGCTTTGTCATGTAAATCTAATTCCTGTTAACGATGTCAAGGAAAGAGGTAATGTTTGCTCATCAAAGGCAGATATTCAAAAATTTCTTAATGTGTTGAAAAGTAATTCAATAAATGCTACAATAAGAAGGACTTTAGGTTCCGATATAAATGCCTCCTGTGGGCAGTTAAGGTATTTAAAAAAACGAGGTGATGCTGATGAAAATTGTTGCTAAAACAGACAAGGGTATCGTTAGAGAGTCAAACCAAGATGCTTATGCAGTTGGTGAATTTTCCGACGAGGTTGTTTGGACTGTTGTATGTGACGGAATGGGTGGTGCTGCCGGTGGTAACATTGCTTCTGCCCTTGCCGTTAAGGTAATCAGCGAAAAGATTAACGCTTCTTACAGAGATAAAATGCGTGATTCATCGATTAGAAATATGCTTGATTCTGCGTTAACAGCTGCTAATATTGAGGTTTATGATTTTGCAGAAATGAAGCCCGAGCTTCACGGTATGGGCACAACAGTTGTTTGTGCTATTGTTAAAGATAATCAAGCGTATATTGCCCATGCCGGTGATAGCAGAGCATATGTTTTTTCTAAAGACAATGTTAGGCAGGTTACTACTGACCACAGTATGGTGCAAGACCTCTTATCTAAAGGCAAAATAACCAGTGAAGAGGCAGAGCATCATCCTAATAAAAACATTATTACCCGTGCTGTGGGAGTTAACAAAAGCATTGATATTGATTTTGACCAAATTGATTTTGATGATGACGATGTATTGCTTTTGTGTACTGACGGATTATCTAACTATGTTTCAAATGAAGAAATGATTGAGTTAATGAGCGATGGCAAGCATTATGCCTTTGCTGACAGACTCGTCAGCCAAGCTAATAAAAACGGTGGCGGAGATAATATTACCGTTGTTATAATTTCAAAATAATCGGAGAGATTTGTTTTTATGGATAATTATGTAGGTAAGCGCCTTGATGGCAGATATGAAATTCAGGAAATTATCGGCGTTGGTGGAATGTCTGTTGTATATAAGGCTTATGATAATGTTGACGACAGAATTGTTGCAGTAAAAATTCTTAAGGATGAATTTTTAACAAATGATGATTTTGTAAGAAGATTTAAAAATGAAAGCAAGGCTATTGCACTTCTTTCTCATCCAAATATTGTTAAGGTGTACGATGTTAGCTTTGGAGAAAAGCTGCAATACATTGTTATGGAATATGTTGACGGTATTACCCTTAAGGAGTATATACAAAAGCAGGGAGCAATTACATGGAACGATGCATTGTTCTTTATGACACAAATACTTAAGGCTTTACAGCATGCTCATGACAAGGGCATTGTTCATAGAGATATTAAGCCACAGAATATCATTTTACTTTCTAACGGTAATATTAAGGTTGCCGATTTTGGTATTGCAAGATTTTCTCGCAGTGAAACAAGAACCTTAACAAACACAGCCATCGGTTCTGTTCATTACATTAGTCCGGAGCAGGCGAAGGGTGAGCTTACCGATGAGCGTGCAGATATTTATTCAGTCGGTGTTGTTCTTTATGAAATGCTGTCAGGCAGAGTACCCTTTGAGGCAGACAGTGCTGTTTCAGTTGCATTAAAGCAGCTTCAGGAGGATGCTAAAAAATTAACCGAAATTAACCCTGATATTCCTTTAGGATTAGAGCAGGTTTGCATTCACGCTATGCAGAAAAATCCTGACAACAGGTATCAAACTGCTACCGAAATGCTCCTTGATGTTGAAGAGGTAATTAAAAATCCAAATACTGTTTTTGATTATTCTTATTTTGTTGATAAGGAACCAACCAAATATGTTATTAGCAGTGAGGAAATTCAACCTCAGATCGACGAGGATGAAGAGGAAGAATTTGTTGACGAGTTCTATTTCAGACAGCACAAAAGGAAGGTAATTACTGCCGTAACAATCGGTATAGTAGTTCTTATTACTGCTATTGTTCTTCTTGTTTTAAGCATTACAGGAACCTCCCTTAAAAGCACTCACACTCTTGAAAGCTTTGTAGGTATGTCATATGATGAACTTCAAAGCTCAAATAAGTATAACTACGAGTTTATAATGGAGGAGGAAAAGAACGAAACAGAGAAGCCGGGTACTATTATTGCTCAATCACCGGAGGCAGGCTCAAAGGTACTTGAGGGTAGTATGGTAACACTGTTTGTCGCTACTTCCGGTGACGATATTAAAGTGCCTAATATTTATAATCTTGATACTGAAAAGGCAAAAAAGGCTTTAAACAATGAGGGATTATATAATTTCCGTATAACCACTGTTGCCAGCGATACCGTAAATGAAAACAATGTTGTATATACAAATCCAAAGGCAGGAAGCATCGTTTCTGCCGATACACAGATTGTTATTTATGTAAGCTCCGGACCTACAACAGAAGAAATTAAAAAATTACAAATGCCGGATGTTGTTGGACTTAATCAGGAAGGGGCAAGAGCCTTTCTTGAAAAGGTTGGCTTTACAAATATCAATTTTGAAACAAAGGACAGCGAAAAGCCAAAGGGTATAGTAATTGGCCAAAATCCTGCCACAGCTTCATATGCAAATGCAGACGACAAGATTATTATTACTATTTCATCAGGCGTCACAACAACTACTACTAAAAAAGAGTCAAAGGTTGCTCTTTCCGTAGCACTTCCTAAATGTATTGACGGTAATGGTAATTACACTGAGGATATTTTAGTTGTTGAGCTTGACGGCGAGGTATATCTCAGTCAAAATGTTCAGCTTAAAGGTAATAAGGTTAATGTCAGCATATCAACAGATGGTGATAAGGATGTTCAGGTGAAGGTATCACTTAAAAATTCAGAGGCGCTTGAAACGAGAGTTATTACATCAGGCGTAACAAAGGATTTGAGCGTCAGCTTTGTTACCTTCTCCTACGATGAGTCTTTGACAAACACTACTGAGGCTTCAACACAGCCTCAATCAAACGATGATGGTTCTAACAACACCAATGCATAAGGAGATATATGGCTGAGGGTAGATTGATTAAAGGAATAGGCGGTTTCTACTATGTGGAAACCGCTGATGCTGTTTATGAATGTAAAGCACGAGGTATTTTTAGACAAAAGAAAATTACGCCTCTTGTCGGTGATTTGGTTTCAATCACCGTTAACGAAAGAGGAGAGAATACTATTGATGAAATAAAAAATCGTAAGAATTTTTTAGTTAGACCACCTCTTGCAAATATTGACAGGCTGTTTATAGTGGCTTCTTCAATTTCACCAAGCATAAATATGCTTGTACTTGACCGAATTATTGCAATAGCAGAATATAAGGGTATAGAACCGATTATTGTTTTTACAAAATCCGATTTAGATGACAGCTATAAAAAATATAGTGATATATATGTAAAAGCAGGATTTAAGACTATTGTGTGCAACAACAAAAACGGTGATGGCACAGAAAAGGTTGCAGCTTTGTTGGAAAATCACATCAGCGCATTTACAGGTAATACCGGCGTTGGTAAATCATCGTTACTAAATTCTATTGATAGCAGTCTGTCCTTAAACACCGGAGAAACAAGCAAAAAATTAGGCAGAGGCAGGCATACCACACGCCACTGTGAGCTTTTCAAGGTTGCAGGTGGATATGTTGCCGACACACCGGGATTTTCCACCGTTGATTTTGAAAAGAGCGAAAAGATAATGAAGGATAAGCTGCCTTATTGCTTTAGGGAATTTGAGCCTTATCTTACTGAATGTAAATTCCTAAATAATTGTTCTCACATAAATGATAAGGGCTGTGCCATTGTTAATGCAGTTGAAAAAGGCATTATTTCAAAAGAAAGGCATAACAGCTACATTGAGCTATATAACGAGGTTAAGGATATTAAGCAATGGCAAATGAAATAAAAAAATGTGCAATCATTTCAGGTGCGCCTGAGGAGGATTTATCATATTATCACAGCTATTTGTCTGACAGATATATTATATGTGCTGATAGTGGCTATAAAAAATGTGATTCTCTTTGTGTTAAGCCAAACCTAATTATCGGCGATTTTGATTCATCTCTAAAGCCTGATGCTGATTGTGAAATTATTGAGCTTCAGGTAAGGAAGGACGATTCCGATACCTTTCATTGTGTAAAAGAGGCAATAGACAGAGGCTTTAATGATATTGTGATTTTAGGTGGTATAGGCTCAAGGATTGACCACACCTATTCAAATATCTTGTCTGTTAATTATTGCTTTGATAATAATGTTAAATGCTGTCTTGTTAATAGTAATAATTGCATTAGCATAATCAGCAATCAGGAAGTTATAAGTAAAAATATATACAAGTATTTTTCTGTTTTTGCCTTATTTGATGAGTGCAAGGGCGTATCCATCAAGGGAGCACAGTATGAGCTTGAAAATTATGATTTGAACCCACGCTCACAGCTGACTCAAAGTAATGCCTTTAAAGATGAAAAGGTGATAATAAAAGTTGATTCCGGCAAAATTCTTTTGATTTTAAGTAACGATTAACGCTTTTTTTCATAGTATGTAGTAAATACAGCAAAAAGAGGTGTTGCTACATGAAGAAAATGTGCAGAAGAGATTTCCTTTGGATCGCATTTGGTATTGGTCTGGTAATCGCTTTTTGTTGCCCAACAATTTGGATTACAAGAATTCTTGCTATTGTAGTAATTATTCTCGGAATAGTTTGCTGTAAAAGATAGTGAGGGAGCAATATGAAGATTGTTTTAATTAAAAGCCCAAGGTTTTTAGCACCGTTACTTAGAAGTATTTTTAAAATTCAAAAAGTAAAAAACGAAACATAAATAATGTAATGCAAAATCCGTAAGTAATATTACTTACGGATTTTGTTATATTTATTTATCATCCTGCATAATTATTGATAGAAAATGTGTAAAGGAGATTTACTATGGAGCTATGCAAGGAATATAAACCGATTTGCTTTTATGAAAACAGCCAGAGCTTTTGCGAGAATTTTGATTTGGATTTTCAAGAAAATTTGCCACAGTATCTTGATGATATTGAACGAATTGTTAAATGCTCTATTGAATGTGCAGTAACAAATTACAGTATTCACGATAACAAGCTGAATATTCACGGAAAAGCATCAATCACTTTGTGTTATGTTAATAACGAGGAATGTGCGTTATCAACAACCTTTGAAGAGGATTTTTCAAAGTCTGTTGATATTAAAAGCAACGACAAACCTTCCTTTGCCAATGTTAAGCTTAGATGTAAATATTCCAATTTTAGATTGATAAATCAAAGAAGAATTGATGTTTGTGCATCTCTTTGTGCAGATATTTGTATTTATAGCAGTATTGAAACAAGGTGTCTGACAAATTGTAAAAATTCATTTGTTAAAGAATCAAAGCTTGATTTTCTTGAAACCAGAGATGCAGGTACCTCGAATTTAGATTTTGACGAAACAGTTATTCTTTCGGCTGACAGTCAAATTAAGAATATAGTTAATTCATATGTTACCTGCTTTCTTGACGATGTTAAAATTGTTAAGGAAAAAATGCTTGTTAAGTTAAATGTTCAGGCATCCATTGTGTATTTAAACGACGATAATTGTATTGAAAAATATATACATAAGTTTTCACTAAGTAAAATTATTGATGTTAAGGATTTTGATGGTGAAAGCAAGGCATTTGTAAATTGCTGCGTTTCAAGTATTTATCTAAAAACGCTGTCTAACGAAGATAACGCTTTAAATAAAATTGAAATTATCGGTAATATTGCAATCAACTATTGCCTTATTTCTCAAAAGCAGGAGAATGTAATTACCGATTCCTATTTACCTCATTATGATACTAATTCCGATTTAACCAAAATCACATTAAAATCAAATCCGATATTTTATAGTGATTCAAGAACAGACGAACTGATGTTTACCAGTGAAAAAAATATTATTGAGGTTTTAGATATTAAGCCGGTTATTTCAGAATGTGTTGTAAGTGAATCTGTCATAAAGGCTAATGTACTGCTATCTGTTTTATTTTATGACGATAATTCAAGGCTTTGCTCATTTGAGGAATCGCAGGAATTATCAATATTGTTAAATGATTATAAGTGTTGTGGTGACTCGAATATAAATATTATTTCCTTTGATTATATTCTTAAGGGCTCAAATGAGATAGCATTAAGATTGAATTATAGCTACACTGCATATTTGTACGAAATCAAAAATGTTGAATTTTTAACAGATATTTATTTAGGCGAGGAAAAGGAAGATTTGAATATTCCTGAATTAACTCTTTATTTTGCAGATAAAGGCGAGGATGTATGGAATATAGCAAAGAAATTTTCAACAGATATGTCGTTGATAATGAGGGAAAACAGCCTAAGCACTGAAACTATCGAAAATAAAATGGTACTTCTTGTTCCGGGAATGTGAGGCATATTATGAATAACAATATTTATAACGATATATCAAGAAGAACGGGTGGAGATATTTATATCGGTGTTGTTGGCCCCGTAAGAACCGGTAAATCTACATTTATTAAAAGATTTATGGATACACTTGTAATTCCAAATATTGACGATGATTATGTTCGTGAACGAGCAAATGATGAATTGCCCCAATCTGCTGCCGGAAGAACAATAATGACAACTGAGCCAAAGTTTATACCGGAGGATGCAATAGAGCTTTCAATGGATAATAATATCAAAATGAAGGTTAGGCTTATTGATTGTGTGGGATATATTGTTCCCAGCTCTGTGGGATACATTGAGGACGAACAGCCACGAATGGTAATGACACCGTGGTATGACGAGGAAATACCGTTTAATATGGCTGCTGAAATAGGTACAAAAAAGGTAATTACAGAGCACTCAACAATCGGTCTTGTGGTTACCACTGATGGCACAATAAGTTCAATTCCAAGAGATGAATATCAGGAGGCAGAGGAGCGTGTAATTGAGGAATTAACTCAGCTTAACAAGCCCTTTGTGGTGCTTATGAACAGCACACAGCCTCAGGCAACAACCACTGTAAATCTTTGCGTTTCTCTTACAGAAAGATATGGTGTTCCTGTAATTCCCGTTAATTGTCTTGAGTTAACAGAAGACGAGGTAAATGAAATTTTATCAGATATTTTATATCAATTTCCTGTATCAAATGTTAGCATACATTATCCGTCATGGATAAATAATCTTGAGTGTGATAACTTCCTCAGGAAATCAATATACGAGGATATTAAAGCAAATATGAATTATATAACTCATATTAGAAGTATTAAGGGCTTTGCAGATTGTATTGAAAATAATGAGTATATTGATTCTGTTTCGGTAAACTCTCTTGATTTATCTAACGGCAGTGTTGATATAAAGCTTTATGTTGATAATTCCTATTTTTATAAAATTTTGTCCGATAGCTGCAATGTTAAAATTAAGGATGAAAAGGAATTGATGTCAAGCTTTATTTCTCTAATGTCTATGAAAAAGGAATATGAAAGATTTTCAAAGGCACTTGATGATGTTGAACAAACAGGCTACGGTATTGTTATGCCCGAAATGAACGAGCTTACCTTAAGTGAGCCTGAAATTATGAAGCAGGGTGGACGATACGGTGTTAGACTTAAAGCACAGGCACCATCAATTCATATGATTAAATGTAATACTAACACCGAGGTTGCACCGATTGTGGGTAGTGAAAGTCAAAGCCAAGAGCTTGTTATGTATTTGCTTAAGGAATTTGAGGAAAATCCCTCTGACATTTGGAATACTAATTTGTTTGGAAAGTCACTTCACGAGCTTGTAAGTGAGGGCTTAAATAATAAATTATATCGTATGCCACTTGATGCAAGAAATAAATTCAGAGAAACAATAGAAAGAGTAATTAACGAGGGATGTAACGGACTAATTTGCATAATATTATAAAAATAAGACCGCATCAAAATGCGGTCTTATAAATTACTAAAGCTATTAAAACTATATGAAAAAATATTTCTAATGGTAAACCTATCATAAATTTTGAGTGCTTAGTTTTATGGTGAATTTTTTTCATTACAAAATATTCAGCCAATGCACCACCAAAAAGTCCTGTCAGCATAAGGGTGCTTTCCGGTATTCTGTATTTGCCCTTAATTGCTCTTTTTTTGTCAATAATCGTTAGTATTATTGCAACTAAATTTACAACGACAAAATACAGTATAAAACACACTATAATAGTTTTACTATTCATATTTTACCTTTAAATTCTTTTAGAGACTTTAAATCAAAGTTACCGATTGAAAGCTTTTCACCATTTTTAAAGCTGTCGCCCTTTTTTTCGTCAACAGTAAAAATAGATGCGCATTTTGGGCACACCAAAAAGTAAACTGTTTTGCAATCAAAAAGGGTAAGCTTTGGTGCTAATCTTCGTTCATAATTTGAAAATACGCCGAACTGAACCTTTTCGTTGCAATTAGGGCATGTTAGGCTTAATGTTTCTCCTCTTGATTTAACTCTTAATGAATTACCGATTCTATACTCCATATTTATCACCAAATATATTTTACTATAAATCAAGGATGTGTTCAAGTGTATAAAAAAATTATTTTATCTGTTTTAATGATGTCATTTCTTTTGGGCTGCTCGGCAAGTGTATATACAAGTAAGCCCTCAGAGGTTGTAAAAGAGGAGTATGTTAAATCTGTTTGGTTTACATACTATGAGCTTTCAAATATTATTAAGGATTCAACCGAACAGGAGTTTTCCAAAAGCATCAGTCGCATTTTTAAGGAACTACACTCAAATGGCTTTAACAGAGTAACAGTTCAGGTTAGACCCTTTGCTGATGCTTTTTATAATTCAAGCTATTTTCCGTCAAGCGCATATTGTGTCGGAAAGCAGGGGAGTAATATGCCCTTTGACCCACTTGCAGTAATGACGGAAATTGCCCATAAGCAAAAACTTTCTATTGAGGCGTGGATAAATCCATACAGAGTGAGCAACAAAAACGATTTTAAGGATTTATCATCAAACAATCCAGCTGTTAAATGGAAAAATACAGATAACTTAATAATATGCGATAATGGGATATATTTTAATCCTGCCTCAAACGAGGTCATAGAATTGGTGACTAACGGCGTTAAAGAGATTGTTGAAAAATACAATGTTGATTCTGTTTGCTTTGATGATTATTTTTACCCTACAACAGATAAGAGTATAGACAAGTCCTCCTTTAACAAATATTGCAAAAACGGTGGAACTATGTCGCTTGACGATTGGAGAAGGGATAATGTAAATATGCTCATTAAATCTGTATATTCAGCAATAAAATCGGTCAATGAGAATATTACCTTTGGTGTCAGTCCTGCATCAAATGTTGATAATAATTACAACAGTCTTTACGCAGATGTTAAGCTGTGGAGTCAAAGCAGTGGATATGTTGATTATATTTGCCCACAGATATATTTTGGATTTTTAAATGAAAATCAGCCATTTATGAAAACCGTAAAAAATTGGTCACAAATGGCTGAATGTGATTTGTATGTTGCGTTACCACTCTATAAAGCTGACAAGGAGGATGAATTTGCCGGCGAGAAGGGTAAAAATGAATTTATAAAGAATAATAATATTATCTCTCGACAAGTGATTTATTTGTCGAAATTAAGTAATGTTAAAGGCTATTATATATTCTCATATAGCTCATTAAAGGATGATGACGAAACTAAAAATCTTTATTCTGCAATGCAGTAATCCTCAAATACATCTATTATTTTTACATTGACTGTTTTGCCAATTAGATTAGCAGAGCTTTTAATTCTTACAGGCAAATAGCTTTTTGTGTAGCCTTGGTATGTGTTGTTATCAATTTGGCTTTCAAAAAGTACCTCTGTGTTTTTGCCTATAAGCTCGGTCAAATACCTTCTTCTGATTTTTTCGGCTTCTTTAATCATTACTGAAGCACGCCTTTCCTTTTCCTGTCTCGGAACGTCGTCACCCTTTTTTGACGCAACAGTTCCTTTTCTCTCGCTGTAAGGAAAAACATGTACCTTTTCAAATTTAATTGATTTCACAAACTCAAGGCTTTCGATAAAATCTGATTTTGTTTCTTGATGAAAGCCTACCATAACATCTGTTGTTATACTTGCGTCGTCAAATGTTTCTCTGAGTTTTTCGCACAGTGCCTTATATTCCTCAGCCGTATAGTGCCGGTTCATATTTTTCAGTGTCTTATTACAGCCACTTTGCAGTGATAAATGGAATTGAGGGCAAAACTTTTTATTGGCTGATAACCTTTCAATAATATCATCTGTAATGTGGTCCGGCTCAAGTGAACCGAGTCTTACTCTTTCAATTCCGTCAATACTGCAACAAATGTCAACTGCATCGGCAATGTCAAAATCCTTGTTTTTTCCGTACGCAGACAGATTTATACCAACAAGTACAATTTCCTTTATTCCGTTATTTGCAAGAGAAATAATTTCTTTCTTTAAATCAGTTAATTCCTTTGAGCGAACTCTGCCTCGTGACATAGGTATTATGCAGTATGAGCAAAATCTGTCGCAGCCATCCTCGATTTTTACAAATGCTCTGATTCGGTCATTAAAGTCTGTAATTGAGCAATTCCAAAACTCGTCACCTGTTTTATGAGGGTCAATGTTCACAACTCTTCTTTTGTTGGTATTATATTCGTTAATTAGATTAAGAATGTCTCCATCATTTTTATTGGAGAATATTATATCAGCCTCTTTAAGAGCCTTTGCCTCCTGTGGAAATGCCTGAGGCATACATCCTGTTAAAATAACAACTGAATTTGGATTTTTCCTTTTGAACTTTCTGATATTCTGTCTTGTTTTTTGGTCTGCAGTTGCAGTAACAGTACATGAATTAACTATGTAATAGTCTGCTTCCTGATGTGGTGATACAATCTCGAAGCCTGCATTTTTCAGCAGCTCACTCATATATTCTGTTTCATATTGATTTACTTTACATCCAAGAGTGTAAAAAGCAGCCTTCATAATGTTTTTCCTAACCTTCTTTAGTCGATTATGGTGATTATATCAAATTTTTATCATTATTACAATAATTTGCAAATAATATTTAATGGTGATTATATGAAAAAATGTATTATATTTCTTTTATCGTTTTCTATCTTTATTACTGTGCCCTCTACAATTTATGCAAAAGCAACAAGCAAAGAAAACCCAAAGGTTAAATCAAGCATACTAATGTGTATAGATACAGGAGATGTAATTGCAGAAAACAATGCCTACGAGCATTTATCACCTGCATCTGTTACAAAAATAATGAGCCTGCTTTTGATAATGGAGGCAATCGACAGTGGAAAAATTAAGCTGACAGATATGGTAACTGCTGACGAAACAGCTGTTTCAAAGGGAGGCTCTCAAATTTGGTTAGAGGTAGGGGAGCAAATGAGCGTTGAAGATTTGCTCAAGGCAGTTATAATAGCCTCTGCAAATGACGCCTGCACCCTCCTTGGCGAATATGTTGCCGGCAGCGAAGGTGGCTTCGTTGATATGATGAACAGCAGAGTAAAGGAATTAGGATTAAAAAACAGTAATTTTGAGAATTGTACCGGTCTTGATGACGATATTACAAATCACTATTCCTGCTCGTATGATTTAGCAGTTATTGCCTGTGAGCTGATGAAGCATGACTTAATTAAGAAATATTCAACAGTTTGGCTGGACTCACTGCGTGACGGGAAAACAGAGCTTAACAACACTAATAAGCTGGTAAACAAGTATGATGGTATCACAGGCTTGAAAACAGGAACAACATCAAATGCCGGATTTTGTTTGTGCGCTACTGCAACAAGAGGTAATTTGAGCCTTGTATCAGTTGTATTAGGAGCCGATACCAGTGATGACAGATTTAATGCATCCACTAAGCTATTAGATTACGGCTTTGCAAATTATAAGCTTGAAAAAATAAACATTGACCAAAATCAAATTAAAGGTGTTAAGATAAAGCAGGGTGTAGTTAAAGAAATTAAACCTGTTATTGATAAAAACAAAAGCATTTTGATTGATAAAAATGCCGGTGAACTAAAATACGAATACAAAACAAAGGAAAGTGTTAATGCACCTATAAAAAAGGGTGATTTATTAGGTGAAATAATTGTAACAAGTGATAAGAAGCAAATAACAAAAATACCACTCAATTCGCCTGAAAAGGTTGAAAAGGTTAATTTCAGCTATATACTGCGCCAATTATTCAAAAACATTTAATTAAATAGTAATAATATATTGCAACTTTCGTCAAAATAGTGTACTATTATTTAAAATAATATAAGTAATTATAAATTACTTTTAGAACAGAGGCGAAATTATGGCAATGAAATTTATTTCAAAACATTCTGAAGGCATTGTTACTACTGCCGATATTAAGGAGTTAACACCTAAGGCTGTTTCTGCTATGGAAACTCTCCATAACAAAACAGGTGCAGGTAATGACTTTCTGGGTTGGGTAACACTTCCTACAGATTATGATAAGGAAGAGTTTGCAAGAATTAAAAAAGCAGCAGAGTATATAAAAAATAACGCTGACATACTTATTGTTATAGGTATTGGTGGCTCCTATCTTGGTGCAAGAGCAGTAATTGAGGCATTAAAATCTCCCAATTATAATGCTTTAAAGAAGGACACACCTGATATTTACTTTATAGGTAACTCAATCAGCCCGTCAATGCTCACTGAGTTAGTATCAATTTGTGAGGGCAAGGATATTTGCGTTAATGTAATCAGCAAGAGTGGCACAACAACTGAGCCTGCTATTGCTTTTAGAATTTTCCGTGATATGGTTTACAGCAAGTATTCCGAAGAGGAGGCTGCAAAAAGAATTTTTGCTACAACAGACAGTAGCAAGGGTACTCTTAAAGAGCTTTCTGACTCAAAAGGATATGAAACATTTGTTGTACCTGACGATGTTGGTGGCAGATTTTCAGTATTAACAGCTGTCGGTCTTCTTCCTATCGCTGTTGCAGGTATCGATATTGATAAGCTTATGGCAGGTGCAAGGCTTGCTCAGGACTCTTTGAATAACACTGATATTCAAGAGAACGATATGCTTAAATATGCTACCATTAGAAATGTATTTTACAACAAGGGCAGAAAGCTTGAGTGCTTTGTTTCATACGAGCCTTGTATGCAAATGTTTAACGAGTGGCTTAAGCAGCTGTTTGCTGAAAGTGAGGGCAAGGACGGCAAGGGGCTTTATCCTGTATCCTGCATTTTCTCTACCGATCTTCACTCTGTGGGACAGTATATTCAAGAGTCAGGTAGCAGCCTTATGTTTGAAACTGTTATTAAATTTAATAATCCACACGATGATTATGTTATTACAGAGCAGGAGGGCAACATTGACGGTCTTAACTTCCTTGCAGGTAAAACAATGAGCTTTGTTAACGAAAAGGCTCGTGAGGGCACATTGCTTGCTCATACAGACGGTGGTGTCGGCAACCTTGTTATTGAGTGTGATGCAATAGACGAAGAAAATATGGGTTATCTCATTTACTTCTTTGAAAAGACCTGTGCTGTGTCAGGCTATATTCTCGGCGTTAATCCATTTAATCAACCGGGTGTTGAAAGCTATAAAAAGAATATGTTTGCACTTTTAGGCAAGCCCGGCTATGAAAAGGAAAAAGAAAGTCTTGAAAAACGTCTTGGCATATGTTAAGATATATTTGTAAATAAATCACCTTTGGAGGAATTATATAATGATTAAGCTTATCATAGGCAATAAGGGAGCAGGTAAAACTAAAAGACTCATAGAGCAGGTTAATGCTTGTGTAGAAATTTCAGACGGTAATGTAGTTTGCGTTGAAAAGGAACCTAAACTTACATACGATGTTTCTTCAAAAGCTCGTTTGCTTGAAACAGAAACATACCTTATTAACGGTCACAAGGCTTTCTATGGATTTTTGGCAGGTATTTGTGCAGGTAACTACGATGTTACAGACATTCTTGTTGATGCAACATTTAAGATTGTCGGCAGAGAGTACGAAAAGCTTCCTCAGTTCTTTGAAATGCTTTCAGAGCTTTCAGAGGCAACTGATGTTAACTTCTATTTCACAATCAGCTGTGATAAGGAAGATTTGCCCGTTGAAATATTCGATTTTTGCGAGGAAATGTAAATAAATTATTCGCACCCGTCATTATTGACGGGTGTTTTTTTATAAAAAAATAAGTGGTACAAAAATGTACCACTTAATTTTTTTGTTTTTACATAAGTGAAAGGTAAAGCTCCTTGATTTCCTCAACGCTTGTTTCTCTTGGATTGCCCGGACGGCAAGCATCATCAAAAGCAGATTGAGCAAGGAAGTCAACATCCTCAGGTTTAACAATTTCCTTAAGGTCAGCAGGAATTCCAACATCCTGTGAAAGCTTTTTAACAGCTTCAACAGCAGCCTTTCTTGCATCCTCAAGGCTCATAGCATCAACACCCTCAACGCCCATTGCTTTAGCAATATCTCTGTATTTTTCACCTGTTGCAGGAGCATTATATTCCATAACAGTTGGAAGGATGATAGCGTTTGCAACACCGTGTGGTGTGTCATAAAGAGCACCAAGTGGGTGAGCCATTGAGTGAACAATACCAAGTCCTACATTTGAGAAGCCCATACCTGCTATGTACTGACCGAGAGCCATACCCTCTCTGCCCTCAGGAGTGTTGTCAACAGCACCTCTAAGTGTCTTTGCAATAATTTCTATTGCTTTGATGTGGAACATATCTGAAAGCTCCCAGGCACCTGCTGTGATATAGCCCTCAATAGCATGTGTAAGAGCATCCATACCTGTTGCTGCAGTAAGTCCCTTTGGCATTGATGACATCATATCAGGGTCAACAACTGCTACTACAGGAATATCGTGAACATCTACGCATACCATTTTTCTGTTCTTTTCAACATCAGTGATTACATAGTTAATTGTAACCTCTGCTGCTGTACCTGCTGTTGTTGGAACTGCGATAATTGGTACACACTTATTCTTTGTTGGTGCAACGCCCTCCAATGAACGAACATCAGCAAATTCCGGATTCTTAATAATGATACCGATTGCCTTTGCTGTATCCATTGATGAGCCACCACCGATTGCGATGATGCAATCAGCACCACTTGCCTTAAAAGCAGCAACGCCGGTCTGTACATTTTCGATAGTTGGATTTGGCTTGATTTCACTGTAAATCTCATAATCAATGCCTGCATTGTCAAGTACATCTGTAACCTTTTTTGTTACATTGAACTTGATTAAATCAGGGTCAGAGCATACAAAAGCTTTTTTAAAGCCTCTGTTGTTAACCTCTGTTGCTATCTCCTGAATAGCGCCTGCGCCATGATAGCTTGTTTCATTTAATACAAATCTGTTTGCCATATTTGCATCTCCTATAAAATATTTTTGTAGAAAACTACGATGTAAATTTTACTACATTGTCAAAAAAATATCAATAATTTATTTGTGTTTTTAATTTATTTGTCATTTTTACATTCAAACAAATCATAAATTATGTAGTTTTACAGAAAAAGTCTAATTTTGAAAATTACTATTGACAAAGTGCCACCTTATATATATAATACTAAAGGTGCAAGTTGCACACACGGGGTGATTTTATGAAAATTGACCTTAACGGACTTTTTAACTCAACTGTTAAAGAGATTGAGATAAACAATTTGTTTGATTTAAGCAGTATTTCTTACAGTGGCTCAAATCCAATTAAGGATATGGTTCAGGTCAAGGGTAAGCTTTACTGCAAGGCAGATGTTGTTTATCTTGATGCTGCTATAAGCTTTAAGTTTTACGGTAGCTGCGATAGATGTGCAGAGGATGTTGAAAAGGACTTTTCAATTAAAATCAACAAAATTATTGTTGAGCAGCTTCAAAATCAAGACGATGACGAGGTATTTCTTACAGTGGCTCAAATCCAATTAAGGATATGGTTCAGGTCAAGGGTAAGCTTTACTGCAAGGCAGATGTTGTTTATCTTGATGCTGCTATAAGCTTTAAGTTTTACGGTAGCTGCGATAGATGTGCAGAGGATGTTGAAAAGGACTTTTCAATTAAAATCAACAAAATTATTGTTGAGCAGCTTCAAAATCAAGACGATGACGAGGATTACATTGTAGTCGAAAACAGAGTACTTGATTTAGAGCAGCTTGTTAACGAAGAGGTTTCGCTTGCGTTACCCACAAAGCTTTTGTGCAAGGATGATTGCTTAGGCTTATGTGCTCAATGCGGAACAAATCTTAATGTCAAAAAATGTGATTGCAAAAAAGAGGTTGACCCAAGATTATCTGCTTTGCTGCAATTACTTGATGAAGAATAAATAAAATGCTTTTAATATAAAGGAGGCACTTAAAATGGCAGTACCAGCAAGAAAAACATCTAAGGCAAGAAAGAATAAGAGACGTTCAAGTGTTTGGAAGATGAATGCTCCTACATTGGTAAAATGTTCTAACTGTGGTGGCTATA
Source organism: uncultured Clostridia bacterium (assembly GCA_946002045.1). GTDB lineage: Bacteria > Bacillota > Clostridia > Oscillospirales > Acutalibacteraceae > Eubacterium_R. Next base: position 22,534 of record CAMFYM010000005.1, read on the forward strand.
CAGTTTCTCACAAGGTTTGTAAGAACTGTGGCTACTATGACGGTAAAGAAGTTATCAGCAAGGAAGCGTAATTTTTTACATTCAACGGACGGACAGGATAGCTTGTCCGTCTTTCTTGTTATTATGTGTAATGGAGGTGGATTATGGCAAAGCCTGTTGTTGCTGTTGTCGGCAGACCTAATGTCGGCAAATCCACATTGTTCAATAAGCTAATCGGCACTCGCTTATCTATTGTTGATGACACTCCCGGTGTCACAAGAGATAGAATTTACGGTGATTGCGAGTGGCTTAATAACAAATTTTTATTGGTAGATACCGGTGGTATTGAACCAAATACTAATGATATTATTTTGAGTCAAATGCGTACTCAGGCTGAAATAGCCATTGATACTGCTGATGTAATAATATTTGTTACTAATTTGCGTGACGGCGTTGTTGCAAGCGATTATGAGGTGGCTGCAATGCTCCAAAAAAGTGGCAAGCCCATCGTATTATGCGTAAATAAATGCGACACAATAGGTGCACCTCAGCCTGAATTTTACGAATTCTATAATTTAGGTTTAGGCGACCCAATCGGCGTTTCTGCAATTCACGGACTTGGCACCGGTGACCTGCTTGACGAGGTTGTTAAGCATCTTCCTGTTTCTGTCGAAGAAGATGTTGATGATGAGATTATAAATGTTGCTATTATTGGCAAGCCTAATGTAGGCAAATCATCACTTATTAACCAAATCAGTGGAGAAAACAGAGCTATAGTATCCGACATTGCAGGCACAACCCGTGATACTACCGATACATTTATTGAAAATAATTATGGCAAATTTAACTTTATTGATACAGCAGGATTAAGGCGTAAAAGCAAGGTTAATGACGCTATTGAAAAATACAGTATTATTCGTGCAAGGATGGCTGTTGAGCGTGCAAATGTTTGCGTAATTATGATTGATGCTGTTGAGGGCTTTACCGAACAGGACTCAAAGGTAGCAGGTATTGCACTTGAACAGGGTAAGGCATGTATTATTGCAGTCAATAAATGGGATGCTGTCGAGAAGGACGGCAACACTATGAACGAGTACAGAAAAAAGCTTGAAAATGATTTTTCATTTATGAGCTATGCGCCGATTATGTTTATTTCTGCAAAAACAGGGCAGAGAATTGAACGCTTGTATGAAATGATTGCTTTTGTTCACAGTCAAAATTCAATGAGAATTTCAACCGGTAAGCTTAATGAGGTGCTTTCTACTGCGACAGCTCGTGTTCAGCCACCAACCGATAAGGGTAAAAGACTTAAGATTTACTATATGACTCAAGCATCTACTCGTCCACCAACCTTTGTATTTTTCGTTAATAATGCAGAGCTTTTCCATTTTTCATATCAAAGGTATCTTGAAAATCAGATTAGAGAAATATTCGGCTTAGACGGTACCCCTGTTAGATTTATTATCAGGGAAAGGGGAGAGGGCAAAAAATAATGATATATCTTGTATTTGTTATTATAGCTGTCTTGTCTTATTTGCTCGGTAGTCTTAATTTCGGCGTTATATTCTCTAAAAGCTTAAAAAGTGATGATGTTAGGAATCACGGCAGTGGTAATGCCGGCTCAACCAATATGCTTCGTAATTACGGAAAGGGTATTGCATTTCTAACTATTATCGGTGATATGGTTAAGGTGTTTATTGCTATTTATGCTGCAATATCAATTACAAAGCTTGCTCCTGATTTTTTAAATAAAATTGAGTTGTTAGCAAATAATAATGTTGACATCAATATGTTAATTAAATCCTTTTCAGGATTCTTTTGTGTGTTAGGTCACATTTTCCCTTGTTATTTTAAATTCAAGGGTGGCAAGGGCGTTGCAACCTCCGGTGGTATGGTCTTTGCAATAGATTGGCGAATTGCTTTAATACTTCTTGCAATTTTCATCATAATTGTGATTTT
>CAMFYM010000006.1 GCA_946002045.1 uncultured Clostridia bacterium
GAATATCCATAATAAAATCACCAATAAAATAATTTATATATTATTTTAACACAAAAGCAGTCTTTAATCAACAAAATATAAAATAAAGGCCTTGATTTTTTATCAAGGCCGTAAAGCTTATTTTACAAATTTATGGAACATTTTTTTACCTTTTTTAACGATTACCTCGTTTTCAAAATCACTTATGCCAAGAGCAGTTAACGCACCACTGATTTTTTCATCATTAACACTGACACCACCTTGGTCGATAAGGCGTCTGCCCTCACCCTTAGATTTAATCATACCTGCCTTTAACATCATATCAAGAACAGTAATCTCACCGTCAACAAAATCATCGTCATTAAGCTGAGTAGTAGGCATATTTGAGTTATCACTACCACCTGCAAAAAGTGCCTTTGCAGCAGCCTGAGCATTTTGTGCTTCATTCTCACCGTGAATCATTTTTGTCAGCTCGAATGCAAGAATTTCCTTAGCAGTATTTAGTTGAGCACCCTCAAGCTTTTCATACTCTTTAATTTGCTCCATAGGTATAAAGGTAAGCAGCTTCATACATTTGATAACATCATCATCACCAACATTTCTCCAATACTGATAAAAGTCATACGGAGATGTTTTCTCTGCATCAAGCCATACTGCACCCTTTTCTGTTTTGCCCATCTTTTTACCCTCTGAATTAGTCAAAAGAGTAATTGTCATAGCATTAGCATCGCCTTGAAGCTTGCGTCTAATGAGCTCCATACCACCAATCATATTTGACCACTGGTCGTCACCACCAAATTGTAGGTTACATCCGTATTTTTTATACAAAGTGTAGAAATCGTAACTTTGCATAATCATATAGTTGAATTCAAGGAATGAAAGACCTCTCTCCATTCTTTGCTTATAGCACTCAAAGGTTAACATTCTGTTTACGCTGAAGCAGGCACCAACCTCTCTCAAAACATCAATATAGTTAAGGTCAAGGAGCCAATCTCCGTTATTAACCATAAGAGCCTTGCCGTCAGAAAAATCAATGAACTTTGACATCTGCTTTTTAAAGCATTCACAGTTATGCTGAATTGTTTCAGGTGTCATCATTTTTCTCATATCGGTTTTACCACTGGGGTCGCCTATCATTGCAGTACCACCACCGATAAGTGCAATAGGCTTATTACCTGCCATTTGAAGTCTTTTCATAAGGCACAAAGCCATAAAATGACCAACATGCAGGCTGTCAGCTGTGGGGTCAAAGCCAATATAAAAAACAGCCTTACCGTTATTAACAAGATCTCTTATTTGTTCCTCGTCCGTTACCTGAGCAATAAGTCCTCTTTCCTGTAACTCCTCATAAACTCCCATATTTGTCCTCCGTAAAAATCAGTGAGAAGAAAGCATTTCTTCAGCACTTTTTAGTAATGAATCTGTAATTTCAAGTCCACCCATTATTCTTGCAAGCTCCTGTTTTCTTGCTTCAAAATCTAACGGTGTTACTCTTGTGTATGTTTTATTATCCTGAAAATCCTTTTGAATTAGAAAATGCTTATCTGCATTTGATGCAATCTGAGCAGAATGTGTAACACAAATAACCTGTGTGTTTTTTGAAACTGATTTAAGTTTAAGTCCGATTTTTTCACTGGCTCTGCCACTGACGCCTGTATCTACTTCATCAAATATCAAGGTGTCGATTGTATCATTATAAGACAATATGTTCTTTATTGCAAGCATTATTCTTGAAAGCTCACCACCTGATGCAATTTTAGATAACTGCTTTGGTGGTTCACCGGGATTAGTTGAAATTAAAAACTCGATTTTATCAAAGCCTGTTGATGATAAATTCCCTTTTTCAAATTCAACAACAAAGCTGAGCTTTGGCATATCAAGGAATTCAAGCTCTTTTTTTACCTGCTGAGAAAACCTTTCGGCAGTTTTCTTTCTTTCACATGATAGTATTTCTGCCTTATTTACTGCCTGTTCAAGCAAAATATTATATTGCTCGCTTAAATATTTTAATTCGTCATTGGCGCAGGTAATGGCATCTCTTTTTGCTTTTGCGTCCTCAAGAAAAGACAAAATGCCCTCCTCTGTGCTTGCATATTTGTTGGAAAATTCATAATAAAGATTTAATCTTTCATCAATATTTTCAAGCTCCTGAGGGTCGAATTCTGCCTGTTCAATAAGCTTTTCAGCCTCATCCTTGATATATTCAATTTTATCATTTACGTCTGCCAGAGCATTGCAAATTTCCTTTGCCTCGTCAAAAACTGATAACGAATTAAAGCAATTATCGCTTATACTTTTAATACCGGCTATTTCATCATCACCGTTAATTGAGTACAGCAAATTATTAAGTGCTGCAACAATGTATTCGCTTTTGTTTAAAAGCTCCTTTCTTTTATGCAGTCTTTCTCTTTCACCAATTTGAATATCGGCAGCCTCAATTTCGTTAATTTGAAAATTAAGTAGCTCTAACTGCCCAGCTTTATCACTGTTATCGGCAGTAAGGCTTTTTAATCTTCTTCTTACTGAAATCAGTTCCTTAAAGGTGGTTTTATAATCCTCAATTACAGATTTATCATCAAGGAGCATATCAATGTATTGATATTGGTATTCAGGATGAAGTAATGCCTGACTGTCGTGCTGACCGTGAATATTGACAAGCAAGGTGCCTATTTCCTTAAGAATAGAAACTGTGGCGCTTTTTCCGTTAATTTTGCAAACTGACTTGCCGTTAGAATTTATTTTTCTTGTTAGAAGTAAGGAGTTATCCTCCTCTGTATCAAAGCCCAATTCATTTAGCTTATTCGTAACAACAGAAGAAATATCCTCAAAATATGCACTGACAAAGGCATTATCCGAGCCATATCTAACAAGCTCCTTTGAAGTTCTTTCACCGAGAATAGCATTTATTGAGTCAACAACAATAGATTTACCTGCACCTGTTTCACCAGTTAAAACATTGAGTCCGTGAGAAAAATCTACTGTTGTCTTTTCAATAACAGCAATATTCTCAATATCTATTGTTTTTAGCATTTAATACCTTCTCCATATTCATTGTGAATATCTTTGCAAAATCCTCTGTTTTACACAAAACAAAAATAGTATCGTCACCGGAAATAGCACCTACAACGCCTGTCCAATCCATCGACTCAATAGCAGTACACACTGCCATTGCCATACCGGGAAAGCATTTTATACAAACAGTATTAAGAGCATGCTCAACGCTAACAATAGAGTCGGAAAAGATACCACCGGATCTCTTAAAAGCGTCAGTAGAATTCTTTTTACCTGAGGAATAAATATATCTACCCTTTTCAGATAACTCCTTAACAAGCCTTAATTCCTTAATATCTCTTGAAATTGTTGCCTGTGTTACCTCAAATCCACATTTTAAAAGATATGTTTGAAGCTCCTCTTGGGTTTCAATTTCCTTAGAATTGATAAGCTCAAGAATTTTTGCGTGTCTCCTCTTTTTCATTATGCTCTCCTCTCAATAATCTTCTTTTTTAATATTTCATAAAAATTTTCCGGCTTTAGCTTGATTAAGGATGCCTTTGTATCCGACACCTTAACCTTAATTACACAATCAAAATCAAGCATTATAGCATTTTCACCGTCAGCCGTAAATACAGGATAATTCATTTTATCGTTGTATGCCCTTATTTCAAGCTCCTTATCCGGAGAAAAAATAATACTTCTATCCATAAGCGAGTGAGGGCAAATCGGTGTTGCTAAAATACACTGTGCCTCAGGGCTGACAACAGGACCACCGGCAGCCATAGAATAAGCAGTAGAACCTGTCGGTGTCGAAATAATAATACCATCAGATCTCATATTTGATACATTTCTGTCGTCGCATGTTATTTTAATATCAATCAGTCTTGCAAAATTACCTCTTGATATAACAAAATCATTAAGGCATTGGTGACTTGAAATAAATTCGTTATTCTTGTAAATTTTTGCCTCTAACATCAATCTGTTATCTATCTCATAACAACCATTAACAACATTTTCAAGCAGATGCAGCTCGTCCTTTTCTAATCCACTCATAAAACCAAGCCTGCCTGCATTTATACCGAGTACAGGCTTGTTGAATTGTGCTGCTCTTTTTGCAACATTAAGTGTTGTGCCGTCACCACCAATAGCAATAGCAACATCACATTTTTTCATAATTTCCTGCTCATCATAAAAGACGACATCACAATCAGAAAACACCTTTGATAATGCGCCGCTGACATATATATTAGTATTAAATTGTGACAAAACAGAAAATACATTTCTGCTAATTTCCTCTACTCCGACATTTGTCAAATTTGGAAAAACTGAAATTATCATAGTAACTCCTCGTGAGATTTGTTAACAAGCGCTTTAGGATTGACTGAATCGTCAATATTAGGTGATTGACTCTTTTTTAGATAAATCAAATACTCGATATTACCCTCAGGTCCCTTAACAGGTGAAAATTCCAATCCATCAACAGAAAAGCCATTATCTATTGCTAATTGAATTACTTTTTCCACAACCTCAAGGTGAGTGTTTAAGTCGCTTACTACACCTTTTTTGCCAACCTTTTCACGACCTGCCTCAAACTGTGGTTTAATCAAACATACAGCCTGTCCATTAGTTTTAAGCAGTGCATTTAGATTGGGCAAAATATGCTTAAGTGAAATAAATGATACATCAACAGAAGCAAAATCAATGTTATCAGGTACCTGCTCCCGTGTTACATATCTAAAATTTGTTCGTTCAAGATTAACAACTCTTTCATCTGTGCGTAGCTTCCACGCTAACTGACCGTAGCCTACATCAATAGAATATACCTTAACAGCACCGTTCATTAGCATACAGTCTGTAAATCCACCTGTTGACGCACCTACATCCATACAAATTGCATTTTCAAGGCATATTGGAAAACACTCCATAGCCTTCTCAAGCTTCAATCCTCCACGGCTAACATATTTTAAGGTACTGCCTCTAACCTCAATTACATCATCATCAGTAACCTCTTTACCGGCTTTGTCTGATTTTTGGTTGTTAACATATACAATACCTGACATTATGATAGCCTTTGCTTTTTCTCTGCTTGGTGCAAGTCCTTTTTCAAAAAGGGCTATATCTAATCTTGTTTTTTTTATTTTAGCCATCACTTTCCCCGTTGTTATTAACTATTTTATAAATTGATTTACTGTCAAGCTTGTAGTGCTTAAGTTGATTTTCAACGCTTGCCTGCTTTACAAATTCGTCGTCAATTGCTATAAGTTTGTAATTAACATTTAACTTCTCCTCTGCAATCATAGAGCCGAAAATTTCACCAACACCACCTGTTCTAATGCCTTCCTCAAAAAAGAATACATTTTTGCAGCTATCTAAACATTTTAAAATATTGCTATCAATAGGTTTGATTTTATTAAGTTTAATCAAAAATGCATCATTACATTTTTTGTAAGCCTCATAGCATTGTGAAAATTCTATGCCGTAGGTAATAATGCAATTTTTTGAATTAGTATTACCAAATACGGTATAGCTATTGTGGTTATATATATAATCCTCAGGCATTATTCCCTGTGAACCTCTTGGGTACCTTATGGCAACTGCACCGTCAATTTTATAAACTCCTTGATAAAACATTGCCTCAAGCTCGTCATAGCTTGAAGGAGCAAATACCGTTAAGCCTATAATTGAATTCAAATAAGCAGTATCAAGGATACCCTGATGACTTTCGCCATCCTCACCCACAAAGCCTGCTCTGTCAATGCCAAATATGACCTTAAGCCTTTGCATTGCAACATCATGAACAAGCTGGTCATATGAACGCTGAAGAAATGTTGAATAAACAGCAAAAACAGGAATTAGACCGTTTTTTGCAAGACCACCTGAAAAAGTAACTGCGTGTTGCTCTGCAATACCTACATCGAAAAATCTTTTTGGATATTTATTTGCAAATTCACAAAGTCCCGTTCCCTCAGCCATAGCAGCAGTAATACAACAAATTCTACTATCCTTTTCAGCAAACTTACACATAGTTTCGCCAAAAGATGATGAAAAGCTTTTTGAAGTAATATTAGGCTCTCCTGTGTCGATATTAAATCTTCCTATACCATGGAACTGTGTAGGATTTTTTTCAGCGGGATTATATCCCTTACCCTTAACTGTATTGATATGTATAAACACAGAGTGAGTATGGGCCTTAGCAACGGTTAATACATCTAAAAGAGCGCTAATATCATGTCCGTCAATAGGACCGTAATATCTAAATCCTAAATCCTCAAACAGTGTTGCATGATAAACCTTTTTTCTAATCTTGGAGTTTATCAAGGTAACTGTTCTGCTGATTTGAACACCGATTTTAGGTATTTTAGATAATGCCCTTTGTACCCTTGATTTAAAGGTAACATACTTGCTTGATGTTCTGATTGTTGTTAGATTTTTTGCCATTGAGCCGACATTTTTGCTAATTGACATATTATTGTCGTTCAATATAACAATCAAATTACTGTTGTCGTTGCCGGAATTATTGAGTGCTTCATAGGCAAGTCCACCTGTTAAAGCGCCGTCACCGATTATTGCAATAACCTTACCCTTTTCGCCCTTAAGCTGCTTTGCCTTTGCAAGACCAAGAGCAGCTGAAATTGAGGTTGAGCTGTGACCGGAGGAGAAAATATCGTGCTTACTTTCGTCAGGTCTTGTAAAGCCACTGATACCTCCCTCTGTCCTAAGGGTTGAAAAGCTATCTTTTCTCTCAGTAAGAATTTTGTGAGTATAGCACTGATGTCCAACATCAAATACAATTTGGTCATTAGGACTGTTGAATACCTTGTGCAGCGCAACTGTTAATTCAACAACACCCAAATTTGATGACAAATGACCACCGTTGTTTGATACGGTTTTTATCATCATTTCTCTTATGTCGCTACAAAGCTCATTCAACTCATCAATATTCAATTTTTTTAAGTCCTTGGGAGAATTAACCCTATCAAGAACAGACATTATAATCAACCCTTCTCATCTAATTTTCTCTGCTAATTAGCTGATAAGCAAGTTCTTTAATAAAGCTAACATTTTCAAAGTATTCAAGCTGACTTACAGCATTTTCAGTCAACTGCTTAACAATTTTTTTAGCCTTTTGAATTCCAACTAAAGATACATATGTGGTTTTATTGTTTTCAAGGTCGGAGCCTATTGGCTTACCTAATTTTTCTTCATCACCGATAACATCAAGAATATCATCCTGAATTTGAAACGCAACGCCAAGTGAATACGCAAACTTTGAAGCAGCATTAAGCTGATCCTGAGTTGCAGATGCACTGATGCACCCTAAAAGGCAGGCAGCAGAAATAAGAGCTCCGGTTTTTAGCTTGTAAACAGAAAGTAATTGCTTAACATCAGGGTCGCCCTGCTCGTATAGTAAATCAATAACCTGTCCACCAATCATTCCGTTAACACCTGCATTTTGTGAAAGAAGACTAATAGCAAGTACCTTTTTGTCGTCAGAAAGGTCACTGTCGCTGATAATTTCAAAAGCGCCGGTAAGCAGTGCGTCACCTGCCAGTAATGCAGTAGCCTCGTTAAATTGCTTGTGACAGCTTGGTTTACCACGCCTCATATCGTCATTGTCCATACAAGGTAAATCATCATGAATTAAGCTATATGTGTGTATAAACTCAACTGCACAAGCCAAAGGAATACACTCCTCTCTTGTGCCTCCACATGCCTTTGCAAATTCTAATGCAAGCACAGGTCTGATTCTTTTACCACCGTTTGAAAGGCTGTAATTCATTGCGTCGGTAATCTCGTCCTGACCATCAAAAACTTCAGGTATATATTTTGTTAAAGAATCCTCAATAACCTTTATGTCGTTTTTAAGTATGTTTTTAAACTCAAAATCAGTCATAGCTGCTCCTTATTTAACTCTGTAATTTTTTGCTTTGCATTATCTAACTGCTCTAAGCAAAACGAGGTCAGCCTTGTGCCTTCCTCAAATAATTTTATGCTGTCATTAAGAGTCACCTGGTTTCCCTCAAGCAGAGCTACAATTTCCTCTATTCTGCTGATTGCAGATTCAAATGTCATTTCATTATTATTGCTCATTTTTTACCTCGTTTACGGTGCATATTGCACTACCGTCATTTAATGTAACCTTAATCTTGTCGTCTTTACTTAATTCATTAACGCTTTTAACAACTTCATCATCCTTGTGAACAATGCTGTATCCCCTGCTTAATACTGACAATGGGCTTAGTGCATTAAGCTTGCCGGATGCAAAAGATATTTTGTTGCTGCAATTTTGAATCTTATTCTCAAATGCATTTATCAATTCATTGTTGCGTAGTGTTAATACATCAAAAAATTTGTTAAAATAGTCATCAATAGCAGAAAAATTACTTTTGTTAATAACATTATCAAGCCTTTGATACTCAAAATCAATCCTGTGTGATAAGTATGAAGAAATAAAATTATTGTATTTATTTAGCTTTTCCTTAATCTCCTCAATATCAGGAACAGCAATTTCGGCTGCAGCACTTGGTGTAGAGGCTCTTGTGTCTGCAACAAAGTCACAAATAGTATAGTCTGTTTCGTGTCCTACTGCCGAAATTACAGGCGTTTTGCAATTATAAACTGCCCTTGCAACCTCCTCAGTATTAAAAGCCCATAGGTCCTCTATTGAGCCACCACCTCTGCCCACAATAATTATGTCTATATCATCAATATTATCAAGCAATTTAATGGAATTTACAATATCCCTGCTTGCTTGCTCACCCTGAACAACAGTAGGCGCAATTACTAATTCACATAAGGGAAATCGTCTGTTAATGATGTTTTTAATATCCTCAACGGCTGCACCTATGTTTGATGTGGCTACACCGATTTTTTGGGGAAATAACGGCAGGCTCTTTTTGTGCTCCTCGCTAAACAATCCCTCATTTGATAGCTTGTCCTTAAGCTGTTCAAATGCTTTACTGAGGGCACCTGCTCCATCCGGCTGCATATCCTCAATATAAAGCTGATATACACCGTCTTTATCGTAAACGGAAATTCTGCCGCGGCAAATAACTCTCATACCGTCCTCAGGCGTAAATTTAAGCCTTTGGGCACTGTTGCTAAACATTACTGCCTTTAACTGTGCAGCCTCATCCTTTAATGTCAAATACATATGACCTGAACGAGAATAGTATTTAAAATTACTGATTTCGCCAACAACGAATATATTGTTAAGTACAGGGTTTTCCTCAAGGATTGATCTAATATAAAAATTAAGTTGTGATACTGTTACTGTATTACTCATTTCTGTCTTTCAAATACGCATATATTGCTACACCACAGGCATTATCACAGCTAAATTGAGGTTGTGCAAAATAAGCGTTAAATTTTTCTTTTATTTTACCTTTAATCAAGGTGTTTGACATAACACCACCGGCATAGACGAGTGGTAATTCGCCATACTCCTTGATTATTCTATCTGTCATTTCAACTAATGCTGATGATATGCTTGATAAAACGAATTTGGAAATATTCTCTCTGCTCTCCCCGTTATCAAACATAATTTTTGCTTTATTTTCAATACCGGATAAAGAACAATTCAAGCCACTCATTGAAGGCTTATTTTTGTATTCTTTATCTGATTTTAAAGAAAGGTCGTCAATAGCCTTCCCACAAGGAAATGAAAGCCCCATCATTACTCCGGCTCTGTCAATAGCCTGTCCTGCCTTTAGGTCACTGCTTTTTGCAATAACACTTGCCTTGATTATTTCATTTTTATCAGGCTCAACAAGCAATGCTTCTGTTGTGCCACCACTGACATGAAAGGCAATGAACCTTTCGTTAACAAGGTCTAATCTGCCAACCGAATACAACGCAGCAAGAATATGACCGACCTGATGTGAGGTTTCGTACAGTTTAGCATTTGTAAACACTGACAACACTTTTGCGTTACTCTTGCCCACAAGGAAGCAGGGCATATAGCTACCCTCAACATTTCTCGGTCGGGTGCTGACAGCTACGGCATCAATACCAAAGCTCGATAAATCAAGCTTGTCTATAAGCTGTGGAATATTAACTGTGTGTTGGAATACAGCCTCGCTTTGTCTTAAGCCTCTTTCGCCCTTTTTAACATTTAACAGCCTCTTTTTCTGTATCATATTTACGCCGTCAAATATTGCAACAGAGGTTGTGTAGTTGCTTGTATCAAAACCAATATACACTTTATTTACCTCTTGATACTGCGCCTAATATTCCGTTAATGAAAGACGCATCGTCCTGACTTGCATATTTTTTAGCAAGCTCTACTGCCTCGTTAATAGCAACATTTTCAGGCACAGAGTCAACATATTTCATCTCATATAGTGCAACATAAAGTATTGCTAATGTTACCTTTGGCAAACGAGAAATCTTCCAGGATTTTGAGTATGCAGTTATCAAGTCGTTAAGCTCATCAATATGTGATTTAACTCCGTTTGAAACCTCTATTGCATATGAGCATACTTCTTCAACATTTTCAGAATACAAGCTAATCAATTCGTCAAGATTATCGTTAGTCTCAAATTGATTTTCAAAGGTAAGGAAAAAAGCCTGCTCCCTCATTTCGTTTCTTTTCATAAAATTCTCCTAAACAAACTTATAAATAGAAAAGCCGGCAAACATAATTTACCGGCAGTTTTGTTACTCTTCAGTTTCACAAGGTTCTTGTGTGGCCGGCTTATCAAAATCAATTCCTGCAACAATTACATTAACTTTGTTAACAAGCTTACCTGTCATATTTTGAACAGATTCCTTAACGGTTGTTTGCACCTGGCAGGCAACGGTCTGAAACTTTGTTCCGGGAGCTACATTAACATAAATGCTGATAGTAAAATCATCACCGTCTTGGATAATCCTAACAGGACTCATTACCTTTAGGCTGCCTTGCTTGATTGTGCTTACAACATCAACAGGACCTGTGTAAAATGAGGAAATTCCGTCAACATCCTTGGCAGCATTTATTGCTATCGAAGATATTACCTCGTTTGAAATTACAAGCTCACCCATAGAGCTTTTTGATATAATCTCCATATTTAAGCCTCCTTATTTTTAATCATTATAACACATAATGAATAAATATACAAGTTATTTTGACTGAATTATAGTAACATCTTCAAAGGAGCAGTTTAATTGATTAACAGCAATCTCCTTAATCTGCAAAATTACTGTGTCTGTAAGCTCAGGAGCATCAACAATAATATCAATCTTACCTGTATCGGTATTGATTATCGCAAGGCAATTATTGATGCCCTTTGCAGTTACTAATGTTTCAATTTTGTTTTCAAGATTTATTGAATTAGATATTTTTTCAACGGATTTTGTTGCCTGCTTTTTTGCCTCGTCGCTTTGATTTGCAGAGTCAATAATCTTTTGAAGCTTTTCAAGACTTTCATCTCTTGCCTTTTGCCTATCTACTCTTGCTGAAGAAAAATATTCATTCTCTGTTGCCGGTTCAGTTGTGGCATCAACAAATGTAGCCTCACCTAAAATTTTTTCCTTGGCATTTGATATTGTACTTACCTTTGACGATAGGTCGCTGTTTTCCCAATACCAATTTCCTGTAATTCCAACAGCCAGCAGCAGTACAAAGCAGGAAATTGCAATTTTAGTTTTTTTGTTTCTGTTAATTTTGATTTCAGCTTCTGTTAATACAGGCTTTTCCTTTTTAACCTTTTCTGTTTTATTTTTGCTCATAGTTATCACCTTTATGATTTTATTTTTGAAACAGATACTCTGTTTGTTGGAATATTAAATAGCGATGTAACGCATTGAATGATTTTTTCCTTAACTGCAATATTATCTCCTCCGTTGCACAACACCGTAACGCCTTGCACTTTAGGCAAATACTCTTTGATTAACACAGGAGATTCACCGTTGCTTGAGTCGTAAAAAACATATTTATCCTTTTGATTGGAGGAGTTGTTGTCAGTTTTTGTTTCAACATCAGTTGCATAAACATTTTCGGCAGAGTTTTCAAGAGTGATCATCACCTTACACTCACCTGCTCCATCTATTGAGTTAATAATATCCGTTAGCTTAAGCTCAAGATTTTCTGCATAATCCTCGTAATCAATACATTTATAATCGTCACTTTTTACATTATCTTTTTTACCGTCAAAAAAACTTGATGCAAGTATTAAAACTAATCCAATAAGACCTATGACAACGATGATTTTTGTTTTTTTATCATCAGGATTTATAAATCCTTTTATGTATTCGACTGCCTTACTCGCCAATATAATACACCTCTGCTTTAATTCCCAGCCTGTTAAATACAAGCATTTCCACATCTTCCTTTGACTCACTGTCTGTAATTGCAATTCCTACTGAATTTATGTAAATTTCATCACCTTTTAATTTTGCATCAACATTAACTGCACAATAATTTATACTTTGGGTGTCAAGACAATTCTTTATTTGATGAGCAATCATCTCCTCATATGATTCGTTTTGCTTTTCAACAGAATCTGTAATTTCAAAATCAGGAAAGGATATGTCAATGCCATCATTTTTTATTGGATAAATACAGGATAAAAATATAAAGCAGGATAGTACAATTTTAAAAAATTTTCCCATATTCCCTTTAGGAGAAAGCAATGAGAATACTACTGAAATCAACAGCGTTATACTAATTGTATAAGTCCAACTTTTTAAAAATTCCATTTAATTCACCGTTTTTGCAGCAACTAATATTCCTATGGATATGATTGTTGTTACTAAGGTTAGGATTAAAATTACATCAATTATAAGCAAAACATCTTTAAAGGTATTTATCGCCTTTGTTACAACGCTGTCACCGAATAGCTCTGATGATAAGCCTGCAATAGAAAGCATTAAACGCCAAATATTGACCTCGACAAGCGATGGTAAAAATAGGATAACAACGCTGATTATTCCTGTAATTCCTACACTTGTTTTTATTAGACTTGAATAGCTTTGAATTGATAACAAGCCCTCGCTGATAGAACCACCTATAACAGGCACCACAGAGTTAATTGCAAATCTAACCGACCTTAAACCAAGAGCATCTGCCCGTGATGCAACTGCTGTTTTTACAGATAGTATTGAAACATATATTGCACTTATTGTAGAAATACCGGTTGTAATTAACCTTTTTAGCGTTGCAACGATTGAGTTAAAATTCAAATCACTACGCACACTTGATGCTATTCCCAAAGCCATAAAACAATTGGTTATCGGCAAGAACACAAGCTCAGATATGTAGTTCATTCCTTGGGAAAGAATCAGCAATGTTGTGTTAACGGAAAAGGAAGTAATAGTACCACCTGCCGTAGCAACAATTACGCAAAACGCAGGAAAAAAAGCGTAAGAAAAGTCAGAGCACAGCTTTACCGTTGAACAACTCAAAGCAATACAATCCTTAATATTGTAAACAATAAAAACAGAAACGATTATTGATGCCACTGTTGAAAATGAGGTGGAAATTTCAGACCTGGATATTTCAGTCCCGGTTGAAGAAAAAAAGGAGGATATTAGCACAAAAGCGATAATCACCAAGCCGGCACTTATAGGTGCTGATGACTTATCCGTTACAATTCTCCAAATATGGCTTAAAAAATCAGTAAATGATAAATCAAACAGATTTGTATAATCAAATTCCTGTAAGCCAAGATCTTCAAGAAAGTCTGTTGTTGATTCGTCTAACAGCTCAAAGGAGCTTAAATCAAAGGAATTAAGATAATTATTATATTCATCCTCTGCCGAATAGCAGAATGTGGGTATAATCAAAAATATAAATAGTGTAATTAAAAATCTTTTCATTTTAGCAGTCCGGTAATAATTTCTATAACTGATTCAAATAACGGCAGAGTCATAACAAGAATAAGTATTTTCGATGCAATTTCTGTCTGTGATGCAAGTGCATTTTCGCCGGCATCTCGGCACAGGTCAATAACAAACTGTGACAGTAATGAAATACAGAGAATTTTAACAAGAAGTGAGATATAATTAGAAATGTTTTCTACACTGTTCGATAGATTAGATATAGCAGATATTATGCCTTGAAAATCATTTATGAGTGCTACAAACAATATAACTGATACGGCTAATGATAATATAAACGCAAACTCTCTTTTGCTTTCCTTCAAAAAGATTATCAGCAGCAATGATATAATTACAATTCCTGAAATTTTAATCATAAATCAAACAACGACTTTACGGTAGAAAATAACTGGCTTATTTCAGGTACAAGTATCATCAACACAACAATAACGCCTGTTAGAGTTGTGAGCATAGCCTGCTCTTCCCTGCCACTCCTAATTAAAACAGTATTTAAAACTGCAACTATTATTCCAATAGCAGCAATTTTGAAAATAATATCAACTTCCATTTATCCTCCTAAATCAGCAAAACAGAAAATAATATTCCACCAAATAAACCAAAAACCAAGTAAAGCTTGTAATGACTGTTGTAATAGCTTTGATACTGCTCCCTTAACTGCTTAAAATATCCCACAGTTTGTTTGATTGAATTTATTTGAGAATCAATATCATATTTGCCCAGCACATCAAAAATATAATATGCCTTTTCTTTTTCTTCTTTCTTTAAGCATGAGCTGTTAATATCAAAATTTTTTAGATATTTATCGCTTTCAATTTCGCTTAACATAAATTGTGTATCGGGAGATGTGCTGGCAAGCATTAAAAGAATTTTTTCTCCTATGTAAATTATCTTGTCGATGGAACGAATTTGCTCTTTTTTGTTAATAACAATCGTCAATCCAAGGGAAAATGAAAAAAGGATAATCATTAACATTCCTATTGTTTTCAAAATCTTCTAACCTCAAATCAATTATTTCATATTCATCTGTAAAGCTTTTTAGCATAACCAAATAGTCAAACTCACCTGTTGCCACAAGCCCCTGCAACAGCCTGTTTGAAACTATATTATTGTTGTTTATGTGAACGGAAATCATAAATCTTACGCCGGTTGAAAATCCGTACTTAATTTCTTCAAGCTCATCTTTGCAGCCAATCTCGTCACAAACAATAATGTCGGGAGAAAGAGTCCTTGTCGCAATTTCAATACCCTTGCTTTTTGTAAATCCTGTTAATACATCAGTATTTATCCCGGTATCAAATCCATTGCTTATTTCATGTCTCTCGTCTATAACTGCAACCTTTCTGTATTTATCTGCAAATCCACTTGACAAAAGACGTGTTGCATCACGCAGAAATGTAGTTTTGCCACTCATAACACCACCTGCAACAATTATTGAAGGTGTATTGTTAGCATATAATTCATTTAGAATTTTTAAAGAACAGTTTTTATGCTCTTTTGCAATTCTAATGTTAAGTGATGTAATGTCCCTTACACAGGACAACTGTCCGTCCTTGTATATTGCATTTGCACTAATACCAACCCTGCAACCGTTTTTTGTTGTAATATAGCCGTTAATCATATTTGGCATATTAGTATGGTATGAATGATTACACAGCCTGTCTGCAACAAAATTTAACGCATCCTCGTCAATAGCAACACAATTATTAACCAATTCTGCCGTTAGATTTCCGTTTATCAAAAGAAAGTATGGCTGCCTATAAATGTATATAACTAACGGCTTATTTTTTCTTATTCTTATTTCAGTGATTTTTTCAATGGCCTGCCTGTCAATTCTGTTAAAAATATCTGCAAGATAGTCAGGCATTTGAGATATAAAATATGTAATATTGTCCAACTAATCACCTCTGTATAATCTATGCAGCATATCTTTAACATATAACACAAATATTGGTTGAAGATTTGGAAATAATATGTTATTATACTTATATAAAATAATAAGATTGGTGAAATAATGGATTTTTCAAAATACAAAACCGATATAAAAACTAATAAATTTATTAACGGAGAAACGATTTGCTACTCGGCAGTAACTGTTTTCTCTGTATTTTTGCTTATATCAATTAAGCAGATATTAAAGATTTTTGTTGGATTAAGTGTACCTGTTTCAGTTGCTGTTGCTTTTGCAATAGCCCAGATTGCCTCCTTTCTGTTAGAAAAGCGATTTGTCTTTAGGAAGGAAGTATTATCATCTAATTTGAAGCAGGTACTTATTTTTTTGTTCAGAGTGGCAGTTGACCTTGGCTTTTATAAGCTGTCTGACGCGTTATTTGGCAATTTACTTGATATGCCTGCTTCGTTTGTATGGTGTGTTGCAATATCAATAGCATTTTTCTTTAATTATTTCTTTGACAGGCTTCTTGTTTTTGATTGTACTTATAAAGCAGAGCAAGTTAGATATTCAAGGCTTTATTTGTTGTTTTATGAAAACCGAAATATTCTTTTATCGGGAATAATTACCGGCATTTGCATTTCAATTATATATATCATTTATTCCGTATTCCCCTTTGGTGATATGACTGTAATGAGGATGGATCTTTATCATCAGTACGGTCCATTGTTTGCAGAGCTTTATGAAAGAGTCGTTAATCATCAAAGCTTTTTATATTCTTGGTTTTCAGGTGGAGGAAGCAGCTTTTTAGGTAATTATTTTAACTACCTTTCAAGCCCATTAACAGCACTTATTTTCTTGTTTGATAAAAAGGATATTTCCTTTGCAATAAGCTTTATAGTGTCTGTAAAATGCGTGCTCAGCTCCATAACCTTTGCTTATTATCTAAAAAAATCAGTAAAAGGTAACAATGCTGTTTCATCAGTATTTGGCGTGTTTTATGCTTTTAGCGCTTACTTTCTTGCCTACTACTGGAATGTTATGTGGCTTGACGGAATGATGCTTTTGCCCTTAATAATTCTTGGTATTGAATACATTATCAATAAAGGCAAAAGTGGTTTATATATAGGCTCGTTAGCTCTCCTCTTTGTATCAAGCTACTATATGGGATTTATGAGCTGTATATTTGCCGTAATATACTTTATTGCTTATTTCATTATCTCATCAAGCTTTGGTGACAAAATTGATAGCAGGCTTGTATATACCAAAAGATTTTCCTTTAAAGCATTGCTTAATAACAAATTTTTTAACAGAGGATTTAGATTTGCAGTCAGCAGTGTTGTTAGCGCAGCATTATGCGCCTGCATACTTATTCCTGTATTTATCATTTTAAGGTCAAGCTCAGCAACAAGTGACAGCTTCCCTACTACATTTCAATCATACTTTAATATATTTGATTTTATAACATCACATCTTGCTCATCTTGAAACTACAATAAGAAGCAGTGGTGATGATGTTTTACCAAATATTTATTCTGGAATTTTAGCAATTATTCTTATGCCGTTATTTGTGGTTAATAAGGATATTAAGATCAAGGAAAAGGCATCATACATTGTTATGCTGTTACTGCTTCTTTTTAGCTTTAATAATAATTGTATGAATTTTATTTGGCATGCATTTCATTTTCCTAATGATTTACCCTTTAGATTTTCATATATGTATTCATTTATTCTGCTTGTTTGTGGTTATAAGTGTATGCAAAAATTCAAATCCATTGACACAAAGGATATTTGCTTTGTTGGTATGTCCTGGGTGTTCTTTATCATCCTTGCCCAAAAAATGTCAACAACAAAAATGTCCGAGCCTACAATATACATCAGTATTGCATTTGTAATTTTGTGGACCGGCGCATTGTATCTGTATAAAAACAACAAGCTTGACAAGGCAATTATTACTGCCATAGCAATCGTTTTAGTATTTAGCGAGGTTTTAATCGCAGATACAAAGGCACTTCTAATAACACAGGCTAATAAGGATTACAAATCAAAATACGATTCATATACCGAAGCTATTGACACAATTCATAATTCAGACAATGACTTTTACAGAGAAGAGTTAACCTATCTTGAAACAAGAATGGATCCGTCATATTTTGGCTACAACGGTATGTCTGTATTCTCATCAATGGCTTATGAGGATTATTCACAGCTACAGTACAGCTTAGGTATGTTTGGCAACAGAATTAACAGCTACACATATTATCCACAGACACCTGTATATAATATGATGTTCAATATAAAATATTTAATTAAGTCAGACATTAGCCTAACACCAAATGAAAGCTTTTATAAGCATCAACTGACTACCGAAAACGGAAAAATTGATGTATATAAAAACAAATACTGCCTGCCTATCGCCTTTGCTGTAAACGAGGAGGTTTATAATTGGCAGGAGGAGGAAGGCAATCCCTTTGAGCTCCAAAGCACATTTTTTGAAATGGCAACCGGCTATAATAATGTATTCAAGGAGGTTGATTTCCTCAACACAGAATTTGACGGTGTAACAGGTGAGGATGTAACTAATAACGGTACCTTCTATTTTTACAAGCAGGACAGTGAATCTGATTACGGATATGCAACCTTTACTGTAACTCCTAAAAGTGACGGATGCTTTTATCTGTATATCACCTCCCCTGATATTGAAACTATTGAAGTAACAAAGACAAATCTTACGGATTATACTCAATCAATCAACGAGCCCTATATTCTTGATTTAGGTTATTGTGAAGAAGGCGAAGAGATAAAAATTTCTCTTAACTGTGGTCAGGCTGACAGTGAGCAAACATATGCTGAAATCTATGCTTACACCATTGATGAAGATGTATTTAAAAACGGATATAACAGATTATCCTCCTCATCATTAAATGTTGAGTATCATAGCGATACAACTATTAAAGGCAAAATAAATGTTAAGGAAAGCAGTATCCTATATTCGTCAATTCCCTATGACGAGGGATGGACAGTACTTGTTGACGGCAAAAAGGCTGAAAGTGTTAAGCTGGCAGATGCAATGCTGGGTGCTGCTATAACAGCCGGTGACCATACAGTAGAATATATTTATAATCCAAGGGGAATGAATGTTGGCATAGCAGTATCTGCAATTACTGCTGCATCACTTTTAGGATATGGAATATATACAATTAAGCGAAAAAGGGCTGCAAAAAAATAATATTTTGTGTCAGCACAACATTTCTATAAATTAGTTATTTACAACAATAATTTTTTGTTGTAGAATATGCGTGTAAAAAATGAGAGGAGTCTAAAGACATGGCAAGACAAACTGCAGAAAACATCAACACAATTCCGGTGGGACCACTTGGCATAATAGGTATGCCCGGATGCGAAAAGCTTACAGACAAGATTGACAAGTATCTTGTTGAGTGGAGGAAAACACAGGCAACAGAGCATAAGGAAAATGTTGCGTTTTTCGGCTATCAGCGTGATACATTTAAAATCAATGTTTCTGTTCCTCGCTTTGGCAGTGGTGAAAGTAAGGGCGTTATTGCCGAAACCGTAAGAGGCTATGATATTTACATTGTTGCAGATGTATTCAATTATAGCTGTACATATAAAATGTATGGTATGACCGTACCAAAATCACCTGACGACCATTTTGCTGACCTTAAAAGAGTTATTCACGCTCTTTCATCAAAGCCAAAAAGAGTGTCGGTAATTATGCCAATGCTTTACGAGGGCAGGCAGCACAAGAGAAGTGCAAGAGAATCATTAGACTGTGCAATGGCTTTACAGGAGCTTGTAGAGCTTGGTGTCGATAACATCATCACCTTTGACGCACACGACCAAAGAGTTCAAAACTCTATTCCTAATCACTCATTTGAAAATGTTATGCCAACATACCAAATGATAAAGGCTCTTGTTAACAATGTTGAAGACCTTACAATAGACCCTGACCATTTGATGATTATTTCTCCTGATGAGGGTGCAATGCATAGATGTATTTATTTTGCCACTCAGTTAGGTGTAAATCTCGGTATGTTCTATAAAAGAAGGGATTATACTAAAATTGTAAACGGACGCAACCCTATTGTTGAGCATCAGTACCTTGGTGATTCTGTTGAGGGTAAGGATATAATTATAGTTGATGATATGATTTCTTCGGGCGAATCAATGCTTGAAGTTGCAAGCAAGCTTAAAAAGCTTGGCTGTGCAAGAATTTTTGTTTGCACAACATTCGGATTATTCTGTAATGGTCTTGAGGTGTTTGACAAGGCTTATGCTGACGGTGTATTTGACAAAGTATTTACTACTAACGGCGTTTATCAAAGCCCGGAGCTTTTAAGCCGTGAATGGTATGGCAATGTTGAGCTGTCAAAATATACTGCTTATCTTATTGATACTCTCAATCACGATATGTCTGTATCTTCACTTCTTGACTCTTCAGATAAAATAAATAAGCTCCTTGTAAAGAAAGGCTTAAAGGAGGAAAAATAATGGCAGTAAAAAAATTATCTGCTCCAAAAATTATTGCTATTGT
This sequence comes from uncultured Clostridia bacterium, assembly GCA_946002045.1. Lineage (GTDB taxonomy): Bacteria > Bacillota > Clostridia > Oscillospirales > Acutalibacteraceae > Eubacterium_R. The sequence goes on from CAMFYM010000006.1 coordinate 20,237, forward strand.
AATTGCTGTTATTATTGTTGTCGCAGGTATCGGTAGTGCTGTTTACTGCGTTACCACCGAGCAAAGTCCTGCACAGGCATTTAACAGCGTTATTAAATCAAATGACGAAAAGATATTAGGTAAATGGCAAAGTCAGTCAAAGCCCGGATTATTCGCATTTGTTTTTTATGAGGATGGATCATATGATTCCTACATTTCAACTGTTAACTTTTCAGGTAAGTACGAAATTAAAGGCAACAAGCTAACACTTACAAATCCTGAAACAGCAAAGGATATTATTTATAAGTTTACTGTTAACGAAAAGGTGCTTAAATTAACCTTAATTGAGGAGGACGGTAAAAAGCCGGAGGAGGCAGAGGAAAATTCGTTTGATAAGGTTGACGAATTAAATCAAAAATCATTTACTGATCTTCTTGGCGAGCTTAAACAAAGCAACGATACAAACGATACAACAGATAGTGAATAATATAAAAAAGTAACCCCGATATTAAGTATCGAGGTTATTTTTATTACATCTAATCATATACATTATTAGGAAGGTGAAAAACTTGATTGGTAATGTAGAGAAAAGATGTATTGATATTGGTCATTATATTATTGAAACAAAAGCAACTGTAAGACAGGCAGCAGTTGTGTTTGGTATCAGCAAATCAACCGTACATAACGATGTGACTAAAAGATTGTCTGAAATAAATCCTCTTTTATGCAGCGAGGTTAAAGAAGTACTTGAGGAAAACAAGGCTCAAAGACATATTAGAGGTGGATTGGCAACAAAGGAAAAGTACAACAGAATAAAAAGAGATAATAATGTTTGATTTTTTAGTATGATGGTGATAGAATAAGTTATCATTATAATTAAAGGATGTTAAATATGAAAATTGGATTTATCGGTTGTGGAAATATGGCGAGTGCAATTATTGGTGGTATTATTTCAAGTCAGGTAATCACTGCAGAAGATATAAACATTTATGATGTGTACTCCCCTGCCTGCGAGAAAATCAGTAGCACTTCCCCTGTTAAAATCTGTAAAAACGAGGCAGAGGTTGTTGAGTTAAGTGATATAGTTATCCTTGCAGTAAAGCCAAATGTAATAAAAGATGTATTAACTAAAATAGATAGATATGTTGAAAATTACAATCCTTTGTTAATTTCCATCGCAGCAGGTAAAACTATTGAATATTTAGAGAGCTGCTTAACCTCATCAGCAAAGATTGTCAGAGTAATGCCTAATATAAATGCAAAGGTTAAGGAGGCAATCAGTGCATATTGTTATAATTCAAATGTAACAAAAGAAGATATTTCTAATGTTGAAATGATACTCAATAGCTTTGGCACATCAATATATGTTAAAGAGGCTGACTTTTCAATATTCAGTGCTATCGGTGGATGCTCCCCTGCCTTTACCTTTATTTTTATTGATGCACTTGCAAGAGCAGGTGTTAAGTACGGACTTAAAAGGGATGACGCATTAAGGATTGCAGCACAAACAGTTTATGGCAGTGCAAAAACGATTATAGAAAGCAACGAGCATCCTTATAAGCTTGTTGACAGTGTTTGCTCTCCGGGTGGTACTACCATTGAAGGTGTAACATCATTACAGGCTGACGGCTTTGAAAACGCAGTCCACAACGCAGTCAAAAAATCATTTGAAAAAGACAAAATGTTATAAAAAAACACACCCGTAAGGGTGTGTTTTCGTTTTTAAAGATATTTTTTGATTTCATCAACCATGTCGGTCTTTTCCCATGAAACGTCTAAATCTTCTCGACCCATATGACCATAGGCAGCAACATTTTTGTATATAGGCTTTCTAAGGTCAAGTCTTTTTATAATTGCAGATGGTCTAAGGTCAAATACCTTATTAACAATATCGCTGATTTGTTCATCAGAGATTTTGCCTGTGCCAAATGTATCAATCATAACCGATACAGGCTTTGCAACGCCGATTGCATATGCAAGCTCAACCTCGCACTTATCTGCAATGCCTGATGCAACAATGTTTTTAGCAACCCAACGAGCAGCATAAGCAGCACTTCTGTCAACCTTTGTTGGGTCCTTACCACTAAATGCACCACCACCGTGACGAGCATAACCACCGTATGTATCAACAATAATTTTTCTGCCTGTTAAGCCTGAATCACCGTTTGGACCACCGATAACAAATCTGCCTGTTGGGTTAACAAAGTAATTTGTGTCACCATCCATAAGCTCCTCAGGAATAGTAGTTTTAATTACCTTCTCAATTATATCCTCACGAAGCTGTGAAAGTTCAACATCAGCGCTGTGCTGGCTTGATACAACAACAGTTGTTACCTTAACAGGCTTACCGTCTTCATATTCAACAGTAACCTGTGTTTTACCATCAGCATAAAGATAAGGAAGTGTACCGTCCTCTCTAACCTCTGTAAGCTTAACTGCAAGCTTGTGAGCAAGGCTAATTGGAAGTGGCATAAGCTCCTTTGTTTCGTTACAAGCATAACCAAACATCATGCCCTGATCTCCGGCACCGTTAAGATTAGCTTCATCCTCATCATTATTTTTCAGCTCATATGATTTGTCAACACCTAAAGCAATATCTGCTGACTGCTTATCAAGAGCAGTAAGTACTGCGCAGGTATTACCATTAAAGCCCTTTGCGTCATCATCATATCCGATTTCACAAACAGTCTTACGAACGATTGCAGGAATATCTACCTGTGCATTAGTTGTAATTTCGCCCATAACAAGAACCTGTCCTGTTGTGCATGTTGTCTCACAGGCAACACGGCTCATTGGGTCTTGCTTTAGCATTTCGTCAAGAATAGCGTCAGAAATTTGGTCACAAATTTTATCAGGATGACCCTTTGTAACTGATTCGCTTGTAAATAAGAATTTAGACATATTATTACCTCTCTTCCCTTATCAATAAAAAAACACATACCAAGTATGTGTTGAAAAAAACTCATCACTCGGAATATGCAGGTATTAGCACCTTACAAAAAGCAGGTTGCTGTGGCATCACAGGGCCAGTCCCTCAGCCACTCTTGATAAGAATATTTAGTTCTCAATAATATTACAACAAGTACTGTCTCTTATACACATCTGACGCTGCCGACGAAGGCTTAGGTG
>CAMFYM010000007.1 GCA_946002045.1 uncultured Clostridia bacterium
CTTCGTCGGCAGCGTCAGATGTGTATAAGAGACAGATATAATTATGAAAGGTTTTATGGATAAGGATTTCCTTTTAGATACCGATATGGCAAAAAGTCTTTTTCACGAATATGCCGAGAATATGCCTATTTGTGACTATCATTGCCATTTAAGTCCAAAGGAGATTTATGAGAACAAAGCACCTAAAAGCATTTCACAGCTGTGGCTTTCAGGTGACCACTACAAGTGGAGGGCGATGCGCAGCTGTGGTGTTGAGGAAAGGTATTGCACCGGTGATGCTTCTGACAGAGAAAAATTCAGGCATTTTGCCAACACACTTCAGTATTGCATCGGCAATCCCCTTTATCATTGGGCGCATATTGAGCTTCAGCGTTACTTTGGTATTGATACTCCACTTAATTCAAAAACTGCCGACGATATTTTTGACAGGGCAAATGATGCTATTAAAAACGGCGATTTCAGACCCCAAAGCTTGATTAAAAAAAGCAATGTCAAATATATTTGCACTACCGATGACCCGGTTGATGATTTAAAATATCATAAACTGTTGCAGGAGGTTGATGGCTTTGATTGCAGGGTGCTGCCAACCTTTAGGCCGGATAAGGCACTTAACCCAACTCTTGACGGCTTTGCCGATTATATAAGGGAGTTAGGTGCAGTAGCTCAAGTTGAAATTAAGGGCTACAAGGATGTGATAAAGGCTCTCTTAATCAGAGCAGAATATTTTAATTCTGTTGGTTGTCATGTGTCCGATCAGTCCTTTGACTGCCCACCCTGTGTTATGGCAGACGATGATGAGATAGAGGATATTTTTAACCGTGCAATGAACGGAGAAGCAGTATCGGATATTGAGTGTAAAAAGTATGCAACACCTGTTATGCTTGCCCTTGGCAAAAAATATTACGAGCTTGATTGGGCTATGGAGGTTCATATGGGTGCTATGAGAAATAATAACACCCTTATGTTTAATGAAATCGGTGCTGATACAGGCTTTGATTCTGTTGGTGATTGTGAGATTGCAAAGCCTCTTTCTCGCTTCCTTGACTCCCTTAACAGTGAGGGTAAGCTTCCTAAAACAATTCTGTTTAACCTGAATGATAAGGATAACACAGTGCTTGCCACAATGCTGGGTAACTTTCAATCATCACAGGCACAGTCAAAAATTCAGTTTGGTCCTGCTTGGTGGTTCCTTGACACAATGGACGGTATGACTAATCAAATGAAGTCACTGGCCAATCTTGGCGTACTCGGTAAGTTTATCGGTATGGAAACGGACTCTCGTTCCTTTACCTCCTATGGCAGACACGAATATTTCAGACGAATAATGTGTTCGCTTATAGGCAGGTGGGTCGAGGATGGCTGGTATGCCTATGACGAGGATATTTTGAAGGAAATTGTTGAGGGTATCTGCTACAATAATGCAATTAAATATTTTAATTTTGAATAGATTTATAGGAGTTTTTGAAAATGGATTTAAAATTAAGACCTAAAGAGGACTGTATGTTTGACGAGATTTCTCTTGGCGAAATTATGCTTAGACTTGATCCCGGTGAAGGCAGAATAAAAACTGCTCGCAGCTTTCGTGCCTGGGAGGGTGGTGGAGAATACAATGTTGCCCGTGGACTTCGCAGATGCTTTGGCTTAAAAACAAGTGTTGTTACTGCCTTTGCAGAAAATGAGGTCGGATATTTAATGGAGGATTTAATCCTTCAGGGTGGTGTTGACACCTCTCTCATTAAGTGGGTTAAGTATGACGGTATCGGCAGAACAGTGCGAAACGGGATTAACTTTACGGAGCGTGGCTTTGGTATCCGTGGTGCTGTGGGAACATCTGACCGTGGCAATACTGCTGCATCACAGCTTAAGGCAGGGGATATTGATTGGGATTATATCTTCGGTACCCTTGGTGTTCGCTGGCTACACACCGGAGGCATTTATGCTGCTCTTTCAGAATCTGCTGCTCAGGTAGTTATTGAGGCAGTAAAGAAAGCAAAGGAGTATGGAACGGTGGTTTCCTACGACCTTAATTATCGCCCATCACTTTGGAAGGATATTGGTGGTCAGGCAAAGGCTCAGGAGGTAAATAAGGAAATTGCCAAATACATTGATGTTATGATTGGCAACGAGGAGGACTTTACAGCCTCCCTTGGCTTTGAGGTAGAGGGTAATGACGCTGACCTAAAGGAGCTTAATATTGACGGCTACTACAAAATGATTGAAAAGGTAACGAAGGCTTATCCTAATTTTAAGGTCATTGCAACCACACTAAGAACAGTTAAAACTGCCACAGTTAATGATTGGAAGGCTATTTGCTGGGCTGACGGTAAAATCTATCAGTCAATAGAATTCCCTAATCTTGAAATTCTTGACCGTGTGGGTGGTGGCGATTCCTTTGCATCAGGACTTATTTACGGCTTAATGACCTATCAGGATCCACAAAAGGCAGTTAATTACGGCGTTGTTCACGGTGCTTTGGCAATGACTACACCGGGCGATACCTCAATGGCTTCGCTTAAAGAGGTTGAAAACAAAGTAAACGGTGGCTCATCACGAGTTCAAAGATAACAGGAGATAATATTATGGCAAATAAAATTGAAACATTAGCAAAAATTCAAGAGGTGGGCATTGTTGCAGTAGTTCGTGCAACATCAATCGAGCAGGCTGAAAAAATCACTGATGCCTGCATTGCAGGTGGTGTTGCTGCTATTGAGCTTACATTTACCGTTCCACACGCAGATAAGCTTATTGAGGCTATGAGAGAAAAATATAATTCAGGCGAAATCATTATCGGCGCAGGTACGGTTATGGATGCAGCCACTGCCCGTATTGCTATTCTTGCAGGTGCAGAATATATTGTTTCTCCCTATTTCGACCCTGAAACAGTAAAAACCTGCAACAGATACGGCATACCGTCAATGCCGGGTATTTATACTCCCACAGAGGCTGTTCACGCAATGGAATGTGGTGCAGATGTGCTAAAGGTATTTCCCGGTGACATTGCAGGTCCTGCTTTTATTAAGGATATTCACGGACCTATTCCAAATGCAGTTATGATGCCGTCAGGTGGAGTCGATGTTGATAATGTTAAGGATTGGATTAAGGCAGGAGCTATTGCCTGTGGCGCAGGCTCGTCCTTAATTGCAGGTGCAAAAACAGGCGACTACGATAAGATTACCGAAACAGGAAAGCTGTTTGTTCAAAGAATTAAGGAAGCCCGTGCAGAAATGGCAAAATAATTGTATATAGTAAAAAGCCTTTGAGTAAAATCTACTCAAAGGCTTTCTTTATTGTAAATTATAATGCTTTTTGAAGTAAAAGATTAGCGTTATTTTCAAGTGTTTTAATAGCAGACTCGCCATATTTTTTTACAATTTCATTAACGCCGCTTTCATATTCAGGAGCACGCTTGTCAAGATTGTGACAATCACTGCCGATAAGGTGTATTCTGCCTGATTCAAGATATTTGAACAGCTTTTTTCTTGTGTGCCTTGATGCGTCGGCAAAGGAGCCCACATTAACCTGTATAAGACATCCAAGGGCAATATATTCATCAAGCAGTGATTCGTTATCTATCAAAATAGGATAGCGCTCAATATGTGCCAAAATAGGCTTAATTCCGTATTCGTATCCTAAATTTGTTAATCGCTCATATGCTGATTGAGAAAAATTCGAGTTAAAGGGATGCTCTATAAGCGCATATCCGGAGTTGCCGATAGCAATTCTCTCTAAATGCTCATTGCTGAAAAGGTATTGACTGATATAAACCTCTGCAGCAGGTATAAGCACCGGACTGTCCTCAGGCAGAGCAGCCTTTAATTCGTTAAATGCTTGATCTCGCCTTTGCAGAAAGTCGTCAATAGATATAGAATCAGAATAATAATGAGGTGTAAGGATGATTGCCTTTGCACCCTGCTCCTTAAGTCGCTTAATCATTTTTAAGCTTGTTTCAACATCGGGTGCACCGTCATCAATACCCGGAATTATGTGGCAGTGGGTCTCAACTAAATTGTTAATAATCACTGTTAAAACACTCCTTAATTCCTTGGCTCATATGAACCGTAGGTGCCGTATTTGTATGGAGCATATTTGCCATAGCCGTATGTATATGCTCTGTAAAGGCTGTAACCGTAGCCATATTTGCCATACTTGCTGTACTTACCCATTTTGCCGGCTCTTGATTCAACAAAGTTAACAACAAAGCCCAAAATCTTTGCATCGATGAATTCAAGTGAAGATAATGCCCTTTGAAGCTCCGGATGAGTTGAGTGACCTGATCTGACTACAACAACAACGCCGTCAGATTCTCTAACAAGGGGCATACAGTCAGATACAACATTGATTGGTGGAGTATCAATAATGATATAGTCGAAGTCCTTGCTTATGTCGTCAAGAAATTCCGTCATAAGCTCTGAGCCTAAAAGCTCAGCCGGATTTGGAGGGATTGAGCCTGCGCACAATACACTTAAATTTTCATACTCGGTAGGATGAACAACGCTGAATAAATCCGTTGTCTTTTTACGGGAAATCTTGTCGCCGAGATAATTTGTAAGTCCCGGTGCATTAGGGATGTTGAAGTAATTATGAATTTTCGGCTTTCTTAAGTCACCGTCAATAAGCAGTACCTTTTGGTCTGCCTGTGATATGCTGACAGCCAAATTAACAGTTGTTGTTGTTTTACCCTCGTTTGGAGCAGAGGAGGTAATAACAATTTTTTTGCATCCCTTTTTCATTACAGAGAACATAATGTTTGCACGGATTGTTTTGTAGGATTCCTCGATCCTGAACTTAAGAGCAGGCTGAATTGAAGCCTTGTCAAGAAGCAAACGAGAAGATGCAGGAGCAATAGATTTCTTTTCTTTCTTTCTGCCAAACATAATTATTCTCCTTTCTCTTTTGTATCCTTGGCTATTGCAGAGGCAGGCACAAATTCAAATTCAGGGATTGAGCCCAAAACAGGAATACCGTAACGCTCTGCCAAGCCGTCGGTACCCTTGATATGAACATCAAGCAAATCACGAAGGATGATATATACTACTGCAATAATTGCACCGATAATAAATCCGATTGTGCCTTTTTTGAAGTACTGAAGACTGTCGGAGGTTGTTGCTTTAACAGCAGGGTCCTCAACAGACGCTTTAACAAGTCCACTGTTTGTTACTGCCATCTTTTCGGGTATGCTTGTCTCAATTTGCTTTGCAATTCTGTAAGACATATCAGCATCGGCAGTGTTAACAGTAACCTTGAACATAGCTGTGTTTTCTACGCCCTGAACGGTGACAGCGTTACGAACCTGAGAAGCAGTATATGATGTGCTGTACTTTTTGTTAATATCATCTGCAACCTTTTGGTTAAATTCGTTTGTTTTGAAAAGCTCAATATATGTGTCAAGCATTTTGATAGCGTAATTCATTTTACTGGTATTGCTGACTGTTTGAGCAACTGATGTTGAATCACCGAATTCCTGACGAGTGTCATCTGAGTAGGTTAAAAACTCAACACTTGATGAGTATGTAAGTGTTGTAAAGTTTGCTGTGTAGAAGCAGGAAAGCATAGTACCAATAATTGCAAACACAACAATTAGCTTCCATCTCACAAGAATGAGCGAAATTATTTTTTGAACATTAGCATCTAAATTCATATATCTTCCTCGTTTCTGAAAAGATTTATTCTCCTTACAGAATAAATTATAAAATCACAAATACATTTTACTCTATTATTTAATATTTGTCAATGATACGCTTACTAAATATATTGACAAATTATAGCAAAAGTAAGATAATATTTTCAAATAAGCTATGGGAGGTTGGTTTTATGGCAGATAATGGTTATAAAATGTCACAATGGGGCCCTTACTCAAAGAAATATATGGGACTTTCAAAAATAATTGAGGAGTATAAGGATGTGGGTGTTCGCTTTGATTTTACCGTTCATCCAACTATGTGGAATACATCCGTACCTGTACCAAATGTAACCTTTCCCTCCTGCTATCATTTATGGGATTGTAACAGTGATTACACATATTTTTCTTACAGATATGAGCTTATGTGGAAGGATATGGTGTATGCAGATATTTCCTTTTCAAAAATGAAGGATAATGCATACTTAATGAGATGTGAGATTTTCAATAACACACAGCTTTCACAGAATATTATTCTTAATACCTTCTCGTCATTGGAATTTCCTTATCCAACATACTGCAAGGTGGTTACTCCCGATAATTGCGTGTTAAAAACAGCCAATGATTATAATGATTATACCTATGCCGTTTCACGCCCTTGGGATGGGGAAAATCCTGACGGTATGTTTAAGGGTATGTTTGCCGATAACGAATTTTATCTTGGCAAGGGGCTTGGTGACAGGTGCGAAAACTATCATGTTCACTATCTTAATCTAAAGCCCTTTGGCTGTGAAAAGGGTGATATGGTTTCCTATTCATTTAATGTTGAGGAGGAAAAATTCAAGCATCCTGTTATAGCATTGAGGTATAAAACCGTAACTGACGGTGACGCTCATTTTGATATGAACGGTACTGAAATTGTGCTAAAAAACAGTAGTGATTTAACATTTACATATTTGCCGTATATGGCTGATTTTACCCTAAAAAGCTTGGGTGGTGCAGGTGTAGAGCTGGACTTCCTTGCAGTAATAGAGGACACTGACAAGGACAGTCTTTATACCGAAAGTGTTTCCTTTGATTATGTGCCTGAAATTGAAACACAGATACTTGAAAACGGACACAGAACAAAGCTTACATATAATGGCGTTAGTGCTCCCTTTTATGTAATGACCCACAACAAAAACACAAGGGAAAGGGTGCTTAATTCAGGCTGTCTTGAGGATGCCCTTGTTAACAGGCTCTCAAACAGCGACCATACCTTTGACGAGCTGCAAAAAACATTTTCTAACTCCTTTAAGGCGAAGCAAAGCGACCTTGGATTTTTCCAAAACACTCTTGTAAGATCTATTTTTATAGACCCTAATTCATCACATATAGAGTATGTGGTTTTGTCAAATGAGGAGCCGGAGCCACTTACTGATGACGAGTATGAAAGAATATACCTTAATGCAAAGGCAGCAGACAAAAAGCCTGCATTTAACAAAGCAGGTGAGGAATATACTCTTTCCACAAATATTTTAAAGGCAACAACGTTAACTAACGTGGTATATCCCGTTTATCGTCACGGTGAGAATGTTGTGCATCACACACCGGGCAAAAGGTGGGATAGCTTTTATACCTGGGACAGTGGATTTATCGGCTTGGGTGCATTAGAGTTTTCAAATGACCTTTGTCAGTACATTCTTGATATGTACCTTTGTGACGATACAAATAAGGACTTTGCATTTTTGCTTCACGGTTCACTGGTGCCCACACAGTTTGTTGAATATTTTGAGCTGCTTAAGAAAACTAATGACAAATCAAGGCTTGCATTTTTGTATGACAAAGCAAAGCTTTACTATGAGTTTTTAAGAGGCAGAATTCACGGCTCAACTACTGCAAAATTCAACAACGGTCTTCTTACAACATATGACTATTGGTATTCCTGCAGTGGTATGGACGATTATCCTGCACAGGTGGAAATGATGTCAAGGAAATCGGAAAAGTACTCATGCCCTTGTATTTCAACATCACAGGTTATTCTTGCAGGCAAGATTATGAGAATGGTTGCACTTTCTCTTGACAAAGCAGACGATATTAAGGTATATGATGCAGATATTGCTTATTCCGAAAAGGCCCTTAATGAGCTTGCCTGGGATGAGGAAAGTGGATATTTCGGCTATACAATTTATGACGATAATGGCAATGTTGTTGATATTATGAGAGCAAAAAACGGCGAAAACTTTAACAAGGGCATGGACGGTGTTTATCCCTTCATTTCAGGCTCTGTTAAGGGAGAGAGAAAGCAAAGACTTATCGCTCATATTAAAAATCCAAAGGAAATGTGGACCTCAGCAGGTGTTTCTGCCGTTGATACCTCTGCCTCCTACTATTTTGACGACGGATATTGGAACGGTAACGTTTGGATGAGTCATCAGTGGTTTGTTTGGAAGGCAATGCTTGATAACGGAGAAACTGATTTTGCATATAAAATGGCAAAAACAGCCCTTGATGTTTGGAAGGCAGAAACAGAATTTTCCTATAACACATATGAATGCTTTGGCATTAAAACAAAGCGTGGTGGCTGGTTCCATAATTTCAGTGGTCTTTCTACACCTATTTGTATTTGGGCAAATGCTTACTTTAGACCTCAGTCGGTAACTACTGGCTTTGATGTGTGGACAGATTATCAAAACACCACAGACACAGGTGCAGAGGTATCCTTTAAGTACTTTGGTGATAACGATGCATACTCAATGATTATCACTCTGTCAGACAAGTGTGAATACAAAGCATTTTTGAATGACGAGGAAATAGAATTTAATGAAAGAGTTAAGGGCGCACTTGAATTTACATTTGATAATAGTGTAAAGGCAGGAGTGCTTAAGGTTGTAAAAAAGTAGAGGTTCACTATGGAAAAGAATAAGATTTTCGGCAGCAGTAACCCACCGTTAAAAATTCAGTTTATTACCGACACCCACTATTATTCACGCAAGGGCGGTACACAGGGTAAGGCTTATGACAAGGCTGAGTCAAAATCTCAAAAGGTAATCAAGGACAGCGATTTAGTTATTAAAGCCGGCTTTGATATGCTTTGTGAGGATAACTCAACCGATATTGTGCTCATTGCAGGCGATACCACAAAGGACGGCGAAATTGAATCACACAAGGAATTTATTGAAATGCTGTATGATTTAAAGCGCCGTGGTAAAAGGGTGTATGTAATTACAGCAACCCACGATTTTCGTGACGGAGGCGTTGCCGACGGATATGATGGGGACCAAGTTATTCAAGTGCCTGCTGTTGAAAACAGGCAGGATTTGTGGGATATGTACTACGATTTCGGTCCCAACGAAGCAATATCTGTCCATAGACAGTCAATGAGCTATGCTGTTGAGCTTGCTCCCGGCTATCGCTTGCTTGCTCTTAATGACGATACTAACTTTAGGACTAACGGCGACGGTGGCTCAGGCTTTTCCGACGATTGTATGGAGTGGATATTAGAGCAGCTTAAGGATGCTCAAAGCAAAGACGAGTATGTTATTGCAATGACTCATCATCCTATGATTGCTCCGTCACCGTTTTACGCAATTATCGGCAAGGGCGATATGCAAAGAAATCACGAGATAACAAGAGAAATCTTTGCCGACAACGGACTGCATTGTATGTTAACAGGCCATACTCATGTTCACGACATCAGCAGTATCACAACAAAAAAGGGTAATGTATTTTATGATATTGCCTGTGGTGCCATGATTGGCTGCCCACCTGCAATGCGCAACATCACCTTTGACCCAATGAATAAAGTCATTGATGTAGAAACTGTTTTGATTAAAAATGTTCCCGGTCTTGATACAAAGGGGAAGCCTTTTGACGAGTATATGAAGAGCTTTTTCTTTGGTATGATAGAAGAGGTTATTTGGTCAATGGGCAATGATATTGACCGTCTTGCAGAAATGACGCCGGCATTTTCAATTCCCGGTGAAAAGGTCAAGAAGTTTTCCTGGTTGATAAAGCCTGTGGGCAAATTCCTTAATAAGCTTACATATAAAAAGATATGGCGAATTTGTAAAAAGGAAAGTGGACTGAAAAAGGATGATATTAAGGATATTGCCGATAACAGAGTAGTTGATTTTATTCTTGAGCTTGTGCAAAATCTTTACTGTGGCGACTCACCTTATGGCCCCGATACAAGAGAGTACAGGCTTACCTGTGGACTCCTGAATATTATTGACTCCTTCCTAAATACAATTCATTTGAGCATAGGCAAATTCCTTAAGGGCGCCACATCCGTTCGTGGACTTGTTGAGCCACTGTTGTGGAATTCAGGCTATTGCGACGCCAATGCAAAGCTGCCGATTTTCCCTGTATATAACGATGATAACCCTGCTCCTGAAAAGGAGGAAAAGCAGTTTGTTGATACTGTAAGAAAAAGTAAAAAGGGTCCGGCAATACTTTTACTGCTGATTCTTTTGGTGATTATTCTGTTGGCACTTGTTGTTGGACTTTTAGCACTGATTGTGTGGGGCATTGTGTCATTAGTTAAGGTGATAGCTGCTTTTGCGTTAATAGGGTTAGTATAAAATTTTTGTTGCATTTGTATTATGATATGATATAATGTTTTTGCAATAATATTGAAGGAGAAGCATTATGGCTAAAAATTTAAAAGACATAGATAATATGGCTGAAAGCAAGGGCTCTTGGATTGTAACTGCCTGGCAGTTTGTTAAATTTATTGTAGTTTCACTTTTAGCTTGTATTGTTCAGTTTGCACTTGTTAACATTATTCCTCTTATTCCACAGGTTAAAGAGCTTTACGGCACAGCATTTCATTGGTTTGTGTTTGATTATCCTGTTAAGGACGGTGGTCTTGGCTACTTCATCGCATTCAATGTGGCTAATGTTGCAGCACAGATTGTTGCGTTCTTTGTTAATAAAGAAAAGACATTTAATTCAGGTGCTAACACAGCAGTTGTACTGCCGATTTATATTGTGTTCACCTTGGCACTTATCTGTTTTTCTGCTTGGCTTTCACCAACACTTTACGGCTTGTTCATAAATAAATGGGGTTGGCCTGATGCACTTGCTATTAACATTGCAACAGCAGTATGCTCTGCAATTCAATTCTTCCTCTACTTCCCGGTAGATAAAATTCTTTTCAAGAAAAAGAAGGAAGAAAAGGAAGCAGAATAAAATATTTAAAATATATTAAGAGAGCAGTTGAAAAGCTGCTCTCTTTTGTGTTATTATTACTGTGGTGATTTGTTTGGAGTTGTCAAAAAACGATAAAATTGAACTAACCATAGACGCCCTGACATCAGAGGGCAGTGGCGTCGGCAGATATAATGGACTTGCAGTGTTTGTTCGTGGCACAGTACCGGGTGATAATATTATTGCCCACATTATTAAAAGGTCAAAAAACTATGCTGTGGGAATTATTGATGAGATTATTTCTCCAAGTCCAAATCGTATAGAAAGCGATTGCCCTTATTCTCAAAAATGTGGTGGTTGCTCCTTTAGGCATATGACATATGAGCAGGAGCTTCAGTATAAAAAAAGCAGGGTGCAGGATGCGCTTAACAGAATAGGACATCTTGATATTGAGGTAGAGGAAATCATTGGTGCTGACAATTTGAACGGTTACAGAAATAAGGCACAGTATCCTGTTTGTGTTACCGACGACGGCTTGATTGCAGGCTTTTATGCCTACAAAAGTCACAGAATTATTCCCTGCAATAGCTGTAAGCTTCAGCCTGTTGAGTTTGAAAGGGGACTTAATGCCTTTTCAAAATGGGCTGAAACGGAGCAGATTACATCATATGATGAGCAAACAGGCAAAGGACTTTTGCGACACATTTATTTTCGCAAGGCCTTTTCCACAGGTGAGATTATGGCTTGTGCCGTAATCAACGGCGATAATATTCCAAACAGCCAGCTCCTTGTTTCGCTGCTGCGTGAAAATGTTGAGGGCTTGGTGAGCGTTGCAGTTAATGTGAATAAGGAAAAAACCAATGTTATATTAGGTAACAAAACAAAGATTATTTGGGGACAGAAATATATTAAGGATACCCTTTTAGGCAAAGCATTTTGTATTGCACCAAATTCATTTTATCAGGTTAATCATAGCCAGTGCGAAAGGCTTTATTCAAAGGCAAGGGAGTATGCGTGTCTAACAGGTAACGAGGTGCTTTTGGACCTTTATTGTGGTGTAGGTACCATAGGCTTAAGTATGGCAGACGGAGTTAAGGAGCTAATTGGTATTGAGATTATCCCACAGGCAATAGAAAATGCCAAGAAAAATGCAGAGATAAATAACATAACCAACGCAAGATTTATTTGCAGTGACGCACCAAAGGGCGCAGAAATATTAAAGGAGCAGGGCATAAGTCCCGATGTAGTAATTCTTGACCCACCGAGAAAGGGCTGCGACAGGTCATTGCTTGACACGATTGAAGAGCTGTCACCAAATAGAATTGTCTATGTTTCCTGCGACAGTGCCACCCTTGCACGAGATTTGGAAATATTAAAATCAAAGGGCTACATTACAGAAAGGGTAACGGCAGTTGACCTTTTCCCAAGAACCCCTCATGTGGAGGGTGTGGTTCTGTTAACTAAGGCACATAAATAAAAACGAATATTGCAAAGAAAATGCTATTGGTTGATGATGTAGACAATAAAGATTTTTTAGTAGAATTGTTTAATTCAATGTATGAAGAATTACCTGCACCAAAGGTAAAGAAAAAGAAGTAAACAAATTTGAATTTATGGAGGGGTTAATTCACAGTGCAAACATCAGAGAGCTTTAGATTAAGTGCTATCTTGTCGTTTTCAGGTGGATTTCAGGATGCATACACTTACAGTATAAGAGACAATGTTTTTGCAAATGCTCAAACAGGTAATGTTGTTCTGATGAGTCAGAATTTTATGCAAGGCAATGTGGCTATGGGGATTCATTATATGTTCCCTTTGCTTTCATTTACTGCAGGAATTTTTATTGCCGAGCAAATTGAAAACAAGTTCAAGAACAGTAAGAGCATACACTGGAGACAAATCATTCTGTTTATTGAAATACTAATGCTTGCCCTTGTCGGATTTATTCCGCTCGAATTTAATATGATTGCTAATATGTTAGTTTCTTTTTCGTGTGCTATGCAGGTGCAAACTTTTAGAAAAGTACATGGATATGGATATGCAAGCACTATGTGTATAGGGAATTTAAGAAGTGGAACAGAAAGCTTATCACATTACCTCCGGAATAAGGATAAGGAATCTTTATATAAAGCACTTCATTTTTGTGGTATAATTATAATTTTTGCAATCGGAGCCGGAATCGGAGGAGTCCTATCTAATATCTGGGGTATAAAAACGATTTTGATCTCCACAATAATTTTAGCTTTCGTTATTGTAATGATGATTAAGGAGTACCGGTAAATTTCAGTTTGTCGAGTTGATGTGTTAGCCACGAAATTTGATATGTTGGAAACTATTTGCCTATACGAGCAATAAGGCAAGTCAACATTTATATCGGTTCGATATACCCATTTCAGGGCAAAAATCGGTGTTCCACCATTTCCTTGTACAATAGGGTTTGAGTATGTTTTTCGTTGAACAACCGAGCCATGTGGAGGCTGTGGCAAAGCTTGTTTTGCAGTAAAGCTGCTTTTATAATGTTAATCAGTCATTGGCTTGATTATATAAAAAATTTTTTAAGGAGATTGCTGTTTGAAGAAAAACAACACCTTGGAGATTGTATTGTAAACGGGTAGGTTTGTAAAATACAATCTCGCAAACCTCCCGTTATTGCAGTCATCAATCATTCAGGAGGAAAAATAATGAATAAAAATGACTATATAATTCGTTTAGAGAAAAAAGAAGAGTATCGCAAGGTAGAGGAGCTTGTCAGGGAGTCCTTTTGGAATGTTTACCGTCCCGGATGCAGCGAGCATTTAGTGCTTAACAAAATTAGACAGGATAAGGATTTTATGCCACATCTTGATTTTGTTATGGAAAAGGACGGCGTCATTATTGGTCAAAATGTTTTTGTTAATGCTGTAATAAAGGCAGATGACGGCAGAGATATTCCCATTATGGCAATGGGTCCTATCTGTATTGCACCTGAGTTTAAAAGGATGGGCTACGGCAAGGCGTTGCTGGACTATTCTCTTGAAAGGGCAAGGGAGTACGGCTGCAAGGCTGTTTGCTTTGAGGGTAATATTGACTTTTACGGTAAAAGTGGATTTACCTTTGCAAGTGAATACGGCATCCGTTACCATGGCTTGCCTGAGGGTGAGGATTCCTCGTTCTTTCTTTGCAAGGAGCTTGAGGAGGGCTATCTTGACACAATTACAGGTGAATATCAAACTCCGTCAATATATTTTGTTGACGATGAAGAGGTAGAGGAATTTGACAAGGATTTCCCTGCTAAAGAAAAGCTGAGATTACCTACTCAAATATTTTAATCTAACGAAAAGCCCATACGCCTTTTGGCGTATGGGTGTAAATCGAAAGTAAGTTGCTATTTGAAAGGCTGTGTATATAATGAAACTTAAGGACGGAATAGTTACAAATTCAATCGACGGTGAAAGCTTTGCTATTGCAACAGGCAAGGCTGCACAGAATTTTAACGGTCTTATAAAGAATAATCCAACTGCTGCCTTTATTTTTGAGCTGCTTAAATCAGATCAAACAGAGGACAGCATAGTAAAAGCAATGCTTGATAAATATGATGTTAGTGATGCAGTTGCCCGTGAAGATGTTAGGGAGTTAATCGAGCTGTTAAAAAGCAAAAATCTAATTGAGGAATAATTATGAAATATTCAAATCCTGAAAGTGAATATTTAATTTTGCTGTTAAGGTCGGCAATGCTGCAAAAAAGTCTGCCGTCATTACCAAAGGGAATTGATTTGGACAGGCTTGTGGAGCTTTCAAAAAAGCAGCAGGTTTATTCGATTATTGCCTCATTGCCCTGTGATGAAATATTCAGTGGCAGTCAGCTGACAGAGATTAAAAATTATGCAGGCAATGAGCTGCTTCGTCTGCTTTCTATGAAAAATGAGCTTGAACAGCTCAAGGGTGAATTAGAGCATCAGGGCATAAAATATATGCTCCTTAAGGGCAGTGTTATCAGAGATTATTACCCTCAGCAAAAAATGCGTCAAATGAGCGATATTGATATACTTTATGACGAGAGCAAAAGAGATGCATTGCTGAAGATTATGAGATCAAGGGGATTTAGGCTAACCACCTCTTGCGAAAATTCAGACGACTTTTTCAAGGAGCCGTTTTATACCTTTGAATTTCACAGAGAACTGTTTTTCAAGGAGGCAGAGTTTTGCCCACACTTTGACCTGTGGTCAAATGCAAGGCAGGACGACAGCAATCCCTGTATGTATCATATTGATGATACCGAAAACTTTGTTTATACCGTTTGTCATATGTATAAGCATTATGCCACTCACGGCTGTGGAGTTCGTTTTTTGTGTGATATTTTTGCTTTGCAAAATTCAAACTGCACTGTTGATATGGAAAAGGCATTCAGCAGGTTTGATGAAATAGGTATAAATGCCTTTGCTGCTGATGCAATATCTCTTGCAAATGCAGTATTCAATGACGGACAAATTACTGATAATCAACAAAAAATGCTTGATTTTCTTTTGAGCAGTGGAGTTTACGGTAATAATGTTGTTGATTATTCCAAGCTGCTTTCTCAATACGGAAATTCAAAAATAAAATATCTTTTCAGGCGAATTTTCCCTGAAATAAAAAAGATGAAGGCATATTACAGACAGCTTGAAAAAAGACCATATCTTTTGCCGATATACTATATTATTCGACTTTTTGAAAAAATAAAATATAATTCAAAATCGGCAAAGGCAGAGCTAAAGGAAATCAGAAAAACCCACAGATAATTATGGAGGATAAATCTTGGCAGTAGATAGACAGCATATTAGGAATTTTTCAATTATTGCCCATATTGACCACGGTAAATCCACTCTTGCAGACAGATTATTGGAGTTGACAAGCTCTGTATCATCTCGTGATATGCAGGAGCAGATACTTGACGATATGGAATTGGAGCGTGAACGAGGTATAACAATTAAGGCTCACGCAGTAAAGCTTGATTATACGGCAAAAAACGGAGAGCTTTATGAATTTAATCTTATTGATACTCCGGGTCATGTTGACTTTAATTATGAGGTGTCTCGCTCTCTTGCAGCCTGTGAGGGTGCAATTTTGATTGTAGATGCATCACAGGGCGTTGAGGCACAAACCCTTGCAAACACATATCTTGCCCTTGACCATGATTTAGATATTCTTCCTATAATCAACAAGATTGATTTACCTGCTGCCGACCCTGAAAGAGTTGCACAGGAGGTAGAGGAGGTTATAGGTATTCCCTGTATGGATGCTCCCCGTGTCAGTGCAAAAACAGGCGAGAATGTTGAAGAGGTTTTAGAATATATTGTTAATGAGGTGTCGGCACCTGAGGGTGATGAAGCAAAGCCCTTAAAAGCACTTATCTTTGACTCAATTTATGATTCATACCGTGGCGTTATCGTTTATGTTCGTGTTATGGACGGAAAAATTAAAGCAGGCGACACAATGCGTATGATGGCAACAGGTGCCGAATTTACAGTTGTAGAGGTTGGATATATGCGTCCCACCTCCCTTGAAAAGGCAACAGAGCTTTGTGCCGGTGAGGTTGGCTATATAACTGCATCAATAAAAACTGTCAGCGAGGCAAGAGTCGGCGATACCGTTACACTTGCAAGCAATCCTGCTCCACAGGCATTGCCCGGTTACAGAAAGGTTAACCCAATGGTGTTCTGTGGCATTTATCCTGCCGATGGTGCAGATTATGAAAATCTGCGTGATGCACTTGAAAAGCTTCAGCTCAACGACGCATCACTATCCTATGAGCCTGAAACATCGGGAGCATTGGGATTTGGCTTTAGATGTGGATTTTTGGGACTTCTTCATCTTGAAATTATAGAAGAAAGGCTTGAACGAGAATATAACCTTGACCTTATCACTACCGTGCCAAGCGTTATTTATAAAATTCATTTGACCGACGGCTCAATGGTAGAAATTGATAACCCGTCAAGCTATCCCGACCCTGCTTTCATTGATTATTGCGAGGAGCCCTTTGCCGACGCTCATATTTATGTACCAAGTGATTTTGTGGGAACCGTTATGGATATGTGTCAGGAACGCAGAGGTGTGTTTAAAAATATGAATTATATCACTCCAGACAGAGTAGATATTCATTATGAGCTTCCTCTTAACGAAATTATTTATGACTTCTTTGATGCGTTAAAGTCAAGAACAAGGGGCTACGCATCATTTGATTATGAAATTTCCGATTACAGAAGGTCTGATTTGTGCAAGGTGGATGTTCTTCTTAACGGTGATATTATCGACGCACTTTCGTTTATTATCCACAGAGAAAAGGCATATGTCCGTGCAAGAAAGATTGCACAGCAATTAAAAAAGCACATACCACGCCATTTGTTTGAGGTACCTATTCAGGTAGCAATCGGAGGCAAGGTTATTGCCAGAGAAACCGTTAAGGCACTTCGTAAGGATGTGCTGGCAAAATGCTACGGTGGCGATGTTACCCGAAAGAAAAAGCTTCTTGAAAAGCAAAAGGAAGGCAAAAAGCGTATGCGTCAGTTTGGTAGTGTTGAGGTACCACAGGAGGCGTTTTTGGCAGTACTTAAGCTTTCAGAGGATGAAGATTGATTTATAAAAAGTAGGAATTTATATATGAAAAAGTTAGGCAGAGTTTTATGTGTTATGCTTTCCGTGTTGCTCATTGTTACTGCTTTTACAGGCTGCAGTAATAGTGGTGCAAATAAGATTATGAATAACACATATTCAAAGGAAGATAATCTTGCAGCAAACGCAACATATTTTGACCAAGAGGGTAAGGAAAGTAAAAAATTCAAATTAAAGGGCAAGGGCGAGGAAACAACCCATATCACAGTTGATTTAGGGGAGATTAAGTCCTTTAACACAGTAGTGCTTAAGGAAAGTACAAATAGCGTTACCCTGTTTGAAATTTACGGTACAAACGATTTAGAAAAGGATTATAAATTCCTTTATCAAAGTGACTGTATTGAGGCAGGTCATACCTGCTATTTAGGTGATGTTCAGTACAGATACTTAAGAATTATTGTTAATCAATCATCAGACGATTATAAGCTAACCGATTGTGCTGTTTATAACATCAAGAATGATAATGCAAAGGATTTGCGTGTAACGGCATATTTTGTTGCAACGGACATAAAAGAGGATACAGATTTTTCAAAGCTTGACGGTGTAACAGATGTTATCCTTTTTGGTACGGTTCAGCTTGATGAAAAGGGTAATATCAAAACCATAGACCAAGACGGTAACGAAGCAGACGAGAGCCTGTATGCCCATAAGGTTAAGCTTTTGCGCAAGGCAATCGGCAATAGGGATATTAAGGTGCATTGCGATATTGGCTTGCCCTATGGCGATGATAATGCACATATTATCAATATGCTAAACGAGGATAATGTAGATAATACCATTGCCAATATCAAAGCGTTTATCGAAAAATATGATTTTGACGGCTATGGTATGGACTACGAATTCCCCTATAAAAGCATTGAATGGAAGCAACTTAACGAGTTTTTGCGCAAGCTTGATAAGGCAATGCCCGACAGACTTATTTCACTTGCAATAGCGCCGTGGGATTTGAGATTTGATGACGATGTAATTCAAATTATCGACAGGGCAGAGGTTATGCTCTATGATATGTTTACTGCTCACGGCTATCATTCAATTTTCTCAACAACAGTAAACGGTGTTCAAAAAATGCTAAACGGTGGCTTTAGTCCACAGCAGATTGATTTGGGCGTTCCTTTCTATTCCCGTCCTACAAACAGACTTGGCTATTGGGGTAGCTATGCACAGTTCGAGGATAAGCTTGACCGTTATACAAATTTGATTTACTATAACGATTACGATTATTCCGGTGCTCCTATGACGGCTCCACAGTATATTAACTCTGCACAAATGATTGCAGACAAAACGGCGTTTGCCATTGACGCAGGTTTAGGTGGAATTATGGTATGGCATTTGAACTGCGACCTTGAATATTCCAACGAGCTGTCACTTTTCAGAGCAATAAATGAAACAAAGGAACAAAAACAAAAATAATATTTAAGCAACAAAAAGGTGGTCATTGACCACCTTTTTGTTGCTTATGTAATATACTCCAATTCTTCATCTTTAATTTCGGATTTATCAAAGTTTTCAAAGCCTGAATTTTTTGAGAATACAATATTCCCCGATTCGTCATAAAATATATCGCTGGTGTAGTAATACAAATTACGATTTTTGTCAAACCAAACTGATTGGGACATATCTTCATTTACTTCGTGGATGGACATTATATCATACACGGTGTCGTCAAAAATACATAAATATCCCTGCTCGTTAACTAAAAATGTATAATCGCTCGAGCTGTATATTTCATCTGTTTCAATACACTTGATGTCGGGGAACAGCTCCTCCTCACTATAAACATAAACATAGCTGTTGCCCTTTTCGTCATACCACTTAAAGCTGTTATAGTATTCCTCTGCCGTGTATTCAAAACCCATTTTGTCGTAGGCTACCTCAACGCCGTAATCGTTTTTGTATGTAACTGCATCCCAGTTAAAATCAGAGCCCGGATTGTTGTCCTGATTTAAGTTTGTGGGTATTGCAAACAGTGACGCAAAAAGGATAGTGCCCACAAGAATTATTGAATACAAAGCAAGAATTATTTTATTTTCCTTGTGCATTTTTTCCTTTTTCGGCACAAAGCAGGCAAAGGTAACTGCGCTGATAAATCCGATAATTGCAGTCAGTATTGTCCATAAGACCTTTGAATTTGTTTGCCTAACATCACATTCCTTGTTAACACCGATAGTAAGGAGGATACGCAAAATAATCGCAAATACAATAAGCAGGATATTGGCAACATAAATCAATACAATTCCTCCTCCTCAAAAAATGATGTATCGACTAATTTGTCGTTTTTAAACATAATGCTAAAGCTTTCATCCTTATAGCTGACGCATATATTTACAATTTTATCACCGTTGACTACATCAACGCTTTCGCTGTAATCACTAAATTCACGGTAGCCGACAACTGCAAAAAGCTTGTCGATGGAATCACCCTTTTTCAGCTTTTTCAATGCGTTATTCTGTTCTTTTGTTATATCGTTATCATAAGAGGCAACAAACCTTTTGCACTCGAAGATGCCGTCCTCGTAGTCATCGGAAATAATTATTTGATATGCGTCATTTGAGAATAAATTAACAGAGCCTATTGTGTCAATATCCTCAAGCTCAAATTCAGATACACCCTTCTTTTTTGCAAGTGACTTGACATCATCCTTTGTCATAGGTATATTTAGCTGTTCAAATTCATACAGAGCATCTTCATAATTGCTGTCAAGGCTTGCGTCAAACTCTGCATTTATTTTTCCGTAATAAATCACATCATATGCTATTTCAGAGGCTGTAACCGTTAAGGTGAATAGGGAAAGCACCAAAACAAGAACAGCAAATTTGTTAACTCGTTTTTCAAATTTAACGCTTGTTATTCCACCTCTTAACTCCTTTGCATACACCAAGGACACAATACCCATAACAACGCACATTAAGCTTACCAAAACCGATAAAATTATAAGGGCATATGTTATTCCCAAAGATAAACCTGATTCAAACAGGTCATCAAGGTGCCAAAATACTTCGCCTTCAAAAAACGGCTGATTTGTAATAATAGCTACAGGGAAGTCGGTAAACAGGCTGATTGCCTGATAGCCAAAGGGTATTTGTGCATATGGCGAAATAATAGGAGCAGCAATTCCCAATACCCCGAAAACAGTCAGCAATATTGAGCTTTTTGATTTTTTCGCAAACCAAAATGCCAATGCACCTGCAAAAAATATAAGCACGGATATAACGCAGGGCAGAGTCGATAGCTCTACAAAATCAACCATATTGATTATACCAAAATCAACAGGATTTATTATTGCATAAATAAGTCCGGCAACATAAAACAGCATAGACAGAATACTTAAAATTACCCACAGGGTGTTGTTATATAGCTTCTCCATGCTTATTGCCACATCAATAGGATTACCCATCATTTCAATAGCGTGGGCAGTAGCATATTCTTGGTCATATCCGGCGTCGGTATAATAATCAATTCTGTCGTCGATATGTGATGACAATTCCTTTTCTATTTCTCTTTTGGCGTAATTGCTCTTAACAAGAGAAATTACATAATACAAGTATTCTTTTTTATCCATAACATTCACCTATGAGAAATTGAGAACCTTGTTAATGTTAGAAGAAAATGATTTCCACTCCTCTTTTTTCTCGCTTAAAATATCTGTTCCTTTTTTTGTTATGTGATAATACTTTCTCTTTCTGCCGTCAAACTCCTGCCAATAGGATTCAAGACATTTTTCCTTTTCAAGTGCGTGAAGAATGGGGTATAGGGTGCCCTCACTCATTTCAAAAGCATTTTCACTTCTTATTTCCAGCTCACGAATAATCTTATATCCGTATAAATCCTTGCTTTCCAGCACAGATAATACTAACACCGTTGTACTGCCCTTTAATAATTCTTTGCTGTATTTCACACAAATACCTCCCTAAAAATATACCTTGCATTACTATGCATATACATAGTAACACAAGGTATATCTTTTGTCAACAATAAAAAATGAATTTAAAGCTTTAGCGATAATCCACTTGCTTTTTGCTTTAGGAACACATCGTAATCAATATT
Organism: uncultured Clostridia bacterium; assembly: GCA_946002045.1. GTDB lineage: Bacteria > Bacillota > Clostridia > Oscillospirales > Acutalibacteraceae > Eubacterium_R. The sequence continues at coordinate 21,419 of CAMFYM010000007.1, forward strand.
TTGTAAAAAAATTATATATTGACAAAAAATTATCTTTTATTTTTATACTGTGTATGATATTATGTAATTGAATGTGGCATTTAGAGGAGATTGATGCTTAATGAGATTTAATAAAAACAAAGAGTTCAAAATAATGCAAATAACGGATATTCAGGAAATTCCTAATGTTTCACCTGATACCATCAATTTGCTTGAGGCTGCTGTTGAGGCTGAAAATCCGGATCTTGTTGTTTATACCGGTGACCAAATCAAGGGCTACGGCGTAACCTATAAGGGCAAGGGTAAGGAGCTTGAAAACGCTGTTGCAAAAACAATAAAAACTCTACTTGAACCCGTAATTAAAAGGAATATTCCTTATGCCGTTACCTTTGGCAATCACGACAGGCAGGTGGGAATTTCAAATAAGGACCAGTTCGATAAGATTTATAAGGTTATCGGTAACTGTGTAGGCGAGCAGGCACATGGCATCGACGGTGGTGGAACCTGCAATATTCCCATTAAGTCATCAGACGGTACAGATAAGGATGTATTCAATCTTTACCTGTTTGACAGTGGTACAGATGCAAAGGGTGGTGGTTATGAGCCCTTTGATACAAGAATTATTGATTGGTATAAGAGTACCCGAGATGCACTTAAGGAGAAAAACGGCGACTATGTTCCGTCAATCGTTTTTCAGCATATACCAATGTGTGAATACTACAATGTTTTAAAGCAGGTTAATAAGCACGAAAAAGGAGCAATCCGTGCCTTCCGTGCTCATAAAAATGAATACTACAAGTTAGGCGACACCTGTGGCAAGGATGACGTTTTGCTTGAGCCTCCTTCAATTCCTAACGAAAATACAGGCGAGTTTGACGCAATCAGTGAGCAGGGCGATGTTCTTGCAATGTTCGTTGGCCACGACCATAAGAACAGCTTTGTAGGTAGATATAAGAATGTTGATTTAGGCTTTACTCAATCAAGTGGCTTTAATGTTTACGGCAATAGGTGTAAGCGTGGAGTTCGTATGATTGTTCTTAACGAGGACGAGCCAAACACATACAAAACTTATACAAGAACATATGACGAGCTTGTGGGAACAAAGGTCAGCAGACCGGTATTTGATTATATTTCAAGCATTGCGCCTGAAACCGTGGATGCTGCAATCCCTATGATTACCAAGGCAGTTGGCGTTATTGCTGCCATTGTTGCCGTAATAGTTATTCTTGCTAAATTGTTATAGGAGAATTAAATATGAGTGAAGAAAAGAAAAAGAATGTGTTTGTAAAATGGACAGAAAAGCACGCTGAATTTTGGAAATTTGTTAAATTTATGATTGCCGGTGGTGGCTCATCAGTTGTTGAGCTTGTTGTTCATATGGTGCTTCTTAATACAGCCTTTGCTGCATTAACAAATCAGGCTATTACCAATCCTACTCTTAATATGATTGGCATTACATCAAAGGGGTATCTTTATACCTACCTTATTTCAACAACAGTAGGCTATACTATTGCATTTATCCTTAACAGAAAAATCACCTTTAAGGCTGATTCAAATCCTGTGCTTAGTATGATTTTATATTTCATAATGGTTGTTATGACAATTTTTGCAAATGGTTGGATTGGCTCTGCTATGACCACCTTTGCCATTTCTCACAATCTAACAGGTAATTTCTGGAACTTGATTATAAAGATTATTGGTATGGCTATTCCTACTCTTTGGACATATCCTATCAATCGTTTTGTAATTCACAGAAAAAAGAAGCCCTTGATAGAGGATGATAAATAATTAGGCAATAAAGAGTAATCCGAACCTGCCAAAAATGCAGAATTAAAGCGACTT
>CAMFYM010000008.1 GCA_946002045.1 uncultured Clostridia bacterium
TTATCAGACCTTACGGCTATGCAATTTGGGAAAACATACAAAGAATTCTTGACGGTATGTTCAAGGAAACAGGACACGAAAATGTTAATATGCCCATGTTCATACCTGAAAGCCTGTTAAAAAAAGAGGCTGACCATGTTGAAGGATTTGCGCCTGAATGTGCGTGGGTAACATACGGTGGTAACGAAAAGCTTGAGGAGCGACTTTGTGTTCGCCCTACATCTGAAACACTGTTTTGTGAGCATTTTAGAGATATTGTTCACTCTCACAGAGATTTGCCTAAGCTTTACAATCAGTGGGTATCTGTTGTTAGATGGGAAAAGACAACAAGACCCTTCCTTCGTTCAAGAGAGTTTTTATGGCAGGAGGGTCATACTCTTCACGCAACTGCACAAGAGGCTATTGAGGAAACAGAAAGAATGCTTGGCGTTTACACAAAATTCTGTGAGGATTGCCTGGCAATGCCTGTTGTTAAGGGTATGAAAACCGAAAGTGATAAATTTGCAGGTGCTGAGCGTACATATTGTATTGAGGCTCTTATGCACGATGGCAAGGCGCTTCAGGCAGGCACAAGTCACTACTTTGGTGACGGCTTTGCAAAGGCATTTGATATTCAATATTCAAATAAAGAAAACAAGCTCACCTATCCACATCAAACATCATGGGGAGTTACAACAAGACTTATCGGCGCAATTATTATGACTCACGGTGATGATAACGGACTTGTTCTTCCACCTGCTGTTGCACCTATTCAGGCAATGGTTATTCCTATTGCTCAGCACAAGGAGGGTGTACTTGACAAGGCAAGCGAGCTAACAGAAAGACTTAACAAGGTATGCCGAGCAAAAATGGACAGCTCCGACAATTCACCCGGTTGGAAATTTGCAGAATACGAAATGAAGGGCGTTCCTGTTCGAGTTGAGTTAGGTCCAAAGGATATTGAAAATAATCAGTGCGTTATCGTAACACGTCATAACAGAGAAAAGACATTTGTTTCTCTTGACAATGTGGAGGAGGTTGTTCTCCAAAAGCTTCAAGAGGTTCACGACGGTCTTTTTGCAAAGGCTCTTGAAAACAGAGAAAACAGAACCTACAAGTGCAAGACAATGGACGAAATCACAAAGGCTCTTGAGGAAAACGGCGACGGATTTGTTAAGGCTATGTGGTGTGGTGACGAGGCTTGTGAGGATAAGGTTAAAGAGATTACCGGTGTTGGTTCACGCTGTATTCCTTTTGAAAACGACAATTTTTCTGACACTTGTGTTTGCTGTGGCAAACCTGCTAAAACAATGCTCTATTGGGGCAAGGCTTATTGATTTTATAAATTATAATACGGAGGTATCATTATGTCAGTATTAGTTACAGGTGGCTTAGGCTACATTGGTTCACACACCTGCGTTGAGCTTATGAACGCAGGAGCAGATGTTGTTGTTGTAGATAATCTTTACAACTGCAAAAAAAGCTCCTACGACAGAATTAAGGCTTTAGTAGGCAAGGATTTCAAGTTTTACGAATGTGATATTCGTGATGCAGAGGGAATGAGTGCTATATTTGAAAAGGAAAGCATTGATTCAGTAATTCACTTTGCAGGTCTTAAGGCTGTTGGCGAAAGCGTTGAAAAGCCACTTGAATATTTTGATAACAATGTTAACGGTACTTTGGTTCTCCTTGATGTTATGAGAAAGCATGGTTGCAAAAAGATTGTATTCTCATCATCGGCAACTGTTTATGGTATGAACAATATCTCACCTCTTACAGAGGATATGGAGGTTGGTGGTGTTACTAACCCATACGGCAGAACAAAGTTTATGATTGAATGCATACTTAAGGATTTGTATGTATCTGACAATGAGTGGTCAATTTGCCTGCTTCGTTACTTTAATCCAATCGGTGCTCACAAGAGTGGTACTATGGGCGAGGATCCAAACGGTATTCCAAACAACCTTATGCCATACATTACTCAGGTTGCTATCGGCAAAAGAGAGTGCTTAGGTGTATTTGGTGATGACTATGACACACCGGACGGAACAGGTGTTCGTGACTATATCCATGTTGTTGACCTTGCTCTCGGCCATCTTAAGGCAGTTGATAAGGTAACAGCAGAAAACGGCTTGTTTATTTATAACCTTGGTACAGGCGTTGGTTATTCTGTACTTGATGTTGTTAAGGCATTTGAAAAGGCATCAGGTCAAAAGATTAACTATGAAATTAAGCCAAGGCGTGCCGGTGATATTGCTACCTGCTACTCCGACCCGTCAAAAGCCCTTAACGAATTAGGCTGGAAGGCTGAAAGAGGACTTGAGGAAATGTGTGAGGACAGTTGGAGATGGCAGAGCCAAAATCCTAACGGCTATCCGGACTGATTTAATACAATAAAACAAATTAGGCGATTGATTTATTTCAATCGCCTTTAATTTTATATTCACGCAAAAAAGAGCAAGTCAAAAGACTTGCTCTTAATTGATTAAGAAGTTAATTCAGTGAATTACTCGTTGATAGAAGTAACAACACCTGAACCTACTGTTCTACCACCCTCACGGATAGCGAAACGAAGACCCTCTTCAATAGCGATTGGAGTGATGAGCTCAACGTTCATTACTACATTATCGCCAGGCATACACATCTCTGTACCTTCAGGAAGAGTGATAACACCTGTTACGTCTGTTGTTCTGAAATAGAACTGTGGACGATAGTTGTTGAAGAAAGGAGTATGACGGCCACCCTCGTCCTTTGAAAGAACGTAAACCTGACCTGAGAACTTTGTGTGTGGATGGATTGAACCAGGAGCTGCAAGAACCTGACCTCTTTCGATGTCAGATCTCTGAACACCACGAAGAAGACAACCGATGTTGTCACCAGCCTCAGCATAGTCAAGAATCTTTCTAAACATTTCGATACCTGTGCATACTGTTGAGCTTGTTTCCTCGTGAAGACCAACCATCTCTACTGTGTCGTTAGTCTTAAGCTGACCACGCTCTACTCTACCTGTTGCAACTGTACCACGACCTGTGATTGTGAATACGTCCTCAACCGGCATAAGGAAAGGAAGGTCTGACTTACGGTCAGGAGTTGGGATATATGAATCAACTGCATCCATGAGCTCCTGAATGCAAGCGCAAGCAGGATCATCGTTTGATGTAGCCTCAAGAGCCTTAAGAGCTGAACCCTTAATGATTGGGCACTCATCATCAAACTCATACTCAGCAAGTGTTTCACGAATTTCCATTTCAACAAGCTCAAGAAGCTCTTCGTCGTCAACTTGGTCTGTCTTGTTCATGAATACGATGATTGCAGGAACGCCTACCTGACGAGCAAGGAGAAGGTGCTCCTTAGTCTGAGCCATAGGACCATCTGTTGAAGCGATTACAAGGATAGCGCCGTCCATCTGTGCAGCACCTGTAATCATGTTCTTGATGTAGTCAGCGTGGCCTGGGCAGTCAACGTGAGCGTAGTGACGCTTCTCTGTTTCGTACTCAACGTGAGCTGTGTTAATTGTGATACCACGTTCTCTCTCTTCAGGAGCCTTATCGATATCTGCATAGTCCTCAAACTTTGCAAAGCCCTTGTTTGCAAGATACTTTGTGATAGCAGCAGTAAGAGTTGTCTTACCATGGTCAACGTGACCGATTGTACCAATGTTTACATGTGGCTTGGTACGATTAAAATGTTCTTTTGCCATTGGAATTTCCTCCTTAAAATTTACAATAGTAAAATTGTCATTGATATTCTATCAAATAAGAGATAAAATATCAAGTCTTTTTTTATAATTTAGTAATCAATTAAGCTTTCTTAGCTCTTTCGCTGATAATTGACTCGCTAATTGACTTTGGAACAGGCTCATAGCCATCAGGTTCCATTGTGTATTGACCACGACCCTGTGTCTTTGAACGAAGGTCATTAACATAACCGAACATCTCTGAAAGAGGTACTCTTGCGTTAACCTGCTTTGCACCTGTTCTGTCTTCCATACCCTGAATCTGTCCACGACGAGAGTTAAGGTCACCGATAACATCGCCCATATATTCTTCCGGAACGATAACTGTTACCTTCATCATAGGCTCAAGGATGATTGGGTTTGCACCCTTTGCAGCATCCTTAAATGCCATAGAGCCTGCAATCTTAAATGCCATTTCTGATGAGTCAACCTCATGATAAGAACCATCATAAAGCTCAACTCTAACATCAACTACATTATATCCTGCAAGGATACCACTCTTCATAGCACCCTGGATACCTGCGTCAACAGCAGGGATATATTCCTTAGGAATAGCACCACCAACGATTTGGTTAACAAATTCGTAGCCCTTGCCGATTCCGTTTTCATCAAGGTTAGGCATAATACGAATCTTAACATGACCGTACTGACCACTACCACCTGACTGTCTCTTATACTTAAGGTCTGACTGACCGTTGCCCTGGATTGTCTCTTTATAAGCAACCTGAGGAGCACCTACGTTAGCCTCTACCTTAAACTCACGAAGAAGACGGTCAACAATAATCTCAAGGTGAAGCTCACCCATACCTGCGATAATTGTCTGGCCTGTTTCTTCATCTGTATAAGCCTTAAATGTTGGGTCCTCTTCAGCAAGCTTTGCAAGAGCAAGACCCATCTTTTCCTGACCTGCCTTTGTCTTTGGCTCAATAGCTACACGAATAACAGGATCAGGGAAATTCATTGATTCAAGGATAATTGGGTGTGACTCGTCACAAAGAGTGTCACCTGTTGTTGTGTTCTTAAGACCAACAGCAGCAGCAATATCACCTGAATAACAGATTGGGATGTCCTCTCTGTGGTTAGCGTGCATTTGAAGGATACGGCCCATTCTCTCCTTGCTACCCTTTACTGAGTTATAGCAAGGTGTACCTGCTTCAATAACACCTGAATAAACACGGAAGAAGCAAATCTTACCTACGAATGGGTCAGTAGCAATCTTAAATGCAAGAGCTGAGAAAGGCTCGTCATCAGATGAATGACGCACTTCTTCCTCCTCTGTGTCAGGGTTTATACCCTTAATTGACTCTACGTCTGTTGGAGCAGGCATATAGTCAACAACTGCATCAAGAAGTGGCTGAACACCCATATTACGATAAGATGTACCACAGCATACAGGAACCATGCTGTTATCAATAGTTGACTGACGGATAATTCTCTTAATGTCAGCAACAGTGATAGCATCCTCGCCTTCCTCAAAGTACTTCTCCATAAGCTCCTCGTCCATTTCTGCAACATGCTCGATAAGCTCTGTTCTGTACTTAGCAGCGATTTCCTGCATATCTTCAGGAATATCTGTAATCTCAAACTTCATACCCTTTTCTTTATCAGGGTCGATATAGATTATTGCATTGTTTTCAACAAGGTCGATAATACCCTTGAATGTATCCTCGCTGCCGATTGGAAGCTGGATTGGAAGAGCATTACACTTGAAACGGTCCTTAACCATTTCTAATGCTCTGTAAAAGTCGGCACCCATAATGTCCATCTTATTAACATAGATCATTCTCGGTACCTTATATTCATCAGCCTGACGCCATACAGTCTCAGACTGTGGCTCAACACCACCCTTTGCACAAAGAACAGTAACTGAACCGTCAAGCACACGAAGTGAACGCTGAACCTCTACTGTAAAGTCAACGTGACCCGGTGTGTCGATAATATTGATTCTATGGTTTTTCCAGAAGCATGTTGTTGCAGCAGATGTGATTGTGATACCACGCTCCTGCTCTTGCTCCATCCAGTCCATTGTTGCAGAACCCTCGTGAGTTTCACCAATCTTGTGATTGATACCTGTATAGAACAGGATACGCTCGGTTGTGGTTGTTTTACCTGCATCAATATGAGCCATAATACCAATATTTCTTGTCATTTCAAGAGATACTTTTCTTGGCATAATATCCTCCTATCAATATCTGAAATGAGCAAATGCCTTGTTTGCTTCTGCCATCTTGTGTGTATCGTCGCACTTCTTTACTGCGCCGCCTGTCTTGTTAACTGCATCCATAATCTCTGCAGCAAGGCGTTCCTTCATAGTTCTTTCTGAACGCTGACGAGCGTAAAGAGTAATCCAACGAAGACCAAGTGTCTGTCTTCTTTCAGGACGAACCTCAAGTGGTACCTGATAAGTAGCACCACCGATACGACGAGCTTTTACTTCAAGTACAGGCATTACATTTTCCATTGCAGACTCAAATGTCTCAAGTGGGTCATTGCCTGTCTTTTCTTTAACGATGTCGAATGCTCCGTAAACGATTTTCTGAGCGACACCTTTTTTTCCATCAAGCATAATGTTGTTAATGAGTCTTGTTACAAGCTTTGAGTTGTAAAGTGGATCAGGTAAAACATCACGCTTAGCGATTTGACCTCTTCTTGGCATCTCGCTTCCCTCCTTCATAATTATTAAATGAGTTCATAGGTACTCGGTTTTCCGTGGGTCAACAAAAGGTCATATACATATAATTATAGGTATATAAACTATTGTTATCCATAAGAAATTTTGGCTTACTTCTTAGCAGCCTTTGGTCTCTTAGCACCGTACTTTGAACGGCTCTGCATTCTTCCGTTAACGCCCTGTGTATCGAGTGTACCACGGATGATGTGGTAACGAACACCGGGAAGATCCTTAACACGGCCGCCACGAATCATAACAACTGAGTGCTCCTGAAGATTGTGACCTACACCTGGGATGTAAGCAGAAACTTCGATACCGTTTGTAAGACGAACTCTGGCAATCTTACGAAGTGCTGAGTTAGGCTTTTTAGGTGTTGCTGTCTTAACTGCTGTGCATACGCCACGCTTTTGAGGAGAGCTGTTATCTGTCATAACATTCTTCTTTGTGTTAAGTCCTTTAAGAAGAGCAGGTGCTTTAGCCTTTTTCTCAAGTGACTTGCGTCCTGTTCTTACGAGTTGGTTAAAGGTAGGCAATAGTTTATCTCCTTTCTGATTATTTTTATACGCTTATGTGCGCATAAATCATACAACAAAAAAATTTTCTCGTTGTATCATTTAAACGCACACCTTGGGACGAAACAAAGTTTCGCCCCAAAATGTAGTGTTTTTTACCAAAAATGCATGTAAATATTTGTCTAAATTAGCCAAACACATAACCACGCAATTTAGCATTATACATCAGTTCATTGAATTTGTCAATAACTCTTGTAATTGTTCGAGATTTAAAATTTCGTCACTACCCTCTGATGAGAAATAGCTTGGAACAACATCAACATCTCTGAACACATCCATACCTGTACCGGCAGGAACAAGCTTACCAATGATAACATTTTCCTTAAGACCGATAAGTGGGTCGCTCTTGCCCTTAATTGCTGCATCGGTAAGAACTCTTGTTGTTTCCTGGAAGGATGCAGCAGAAAGGAATGAATCAGTAGCAAGGGATGCCTTTGTAATACCCATAAGAATAGGAATGTAGGTAGCCTTCTTGAGTCCTTCCTCGCCTGCCTTAATTCTTGCATCAATCTTATCGTTTGCTTCATCAACGGCAGCAACATCAACCATTGTGCCTGCAACAAGGTCAGTATCGCCTGCTTCGTCAACTGTGCACTTCTTAAGCATTTGACGAACAATAACCTCGATATGCTTATCGTTAATATCAACACCCTGTGTACGATATGCAAACTGAACCTCTTTAATAAGGTAGTTATAAACTGCCTCTTCACCGAGGATTGCAAGAACATCGTGTGGATTAACAGCACCGAGAGTTAACTCTGTACCCTTCTTAACAAATGCACCCTCAACAATATTTTCGCAAAGTCTTGCACCATAAGGGATAAGATATTTCTTCTCCTCAGCAGTTTCGTTATTAGTGATAACAACGTGACGGCTCTTTTTGATTTCCTCAAATCTAACAACACCGTCAATTTCTGAAAGGATTGCAAGCTGCTTTGGCTTTCTTGCCTCAAACAATTCCTCAACTCTTGGAAGACCCTGTGTAATATCGGCGCCACCGGCAACACCACCGGTATGGAAGGTTCTCATTGTAAGCTGAGTACCGGGCTCACCGATTGACTGAGCTGCAATAATACCAACTGCCTCACCAACTTGAACAGGCTCGTTGAAGGCAAGGTTAGCACCATAGCACTTACGGCAAACGCCGTGACGGGATTTACAGGTGATAAGTGAACGGATTTTAACTGATTCGATACCTGCATCAACAATGCGCTTTGCATCCTCCTCAGTCATCATTCTATCTGTATCCATAATAATCTCGCCTGTGCTTGGGTCAACAACAGGCTCAACAACAAATCTACCTGTAAGTCTTTCCTCAAGTGGCTCAAGAACACGGTTGCCGTCCATAATCTTTGAAACAACAATACCATCGTGACAACCACAATCTGTATCACGAATAATAACATCCTGCGATACATCAACAAGACGACGGGTAAGATAACCTGAGTCAGCTGTACGAAGCGCTGTATCGGCAAGACCCTTACGAGCACCACGAGAAGAAATGAAGTATTCAAGAATATTAAGACCTTCACGGTAGTTAGCACGAATAGGAACCTCGATTGTCTTACCTGCTGTATTAGCGATAAGACCTCTCATACCTGCCAACTGACGAAGCTGTGATGTACTACCACGAGCACCTGAATCAACCATCATATGGATTGGGTTGTGAGCACCGTCAAAGTTACTTGTAAGCTCGTTAGATACCTTGTTAGTACAATCCTCCCAAGCCTTAATAACTGCTGATGAACGCTCCTCGTTAGTAATAAGGCCGTAGTTGTAGTTATAGGTAATTTCGTCAACCTTCTTTTCTGCAGCAGCAAGGTATTCCTTCTTCTTTTCAGGGATAAGTGCGTCACAAACAGCAACAGTTGTACCTGATACTGTTGAATACTTATAGCCCTGTGCCTTAAGCTCGTCAAGAACCTTTGATGCAACAGAAACACCGTGAACATTTATACATTTTTCTGCAATTTGACCAAGCTGCTTCTTCTTAACAACAAATGAAACCTCAAGCTCAAATTCATTATCAGGATTTGTTCTGTCAACAAAGCCTAAATCCTGAGGGACAGGTCTGTTGAATATAACTCTACCGATTGTAGTTTTAACAAGCTTTGACTTTTCTACTCCGTCAACTACCTTTGAGAAACGGATAAGACACTCTGAGTGAAGACCAAGTGAGCCCTCCTGGAACGCCATCATAGCCTCATCTACATCACGGTAAATATTGTATTTTGTAACCTCTTCACCATCGATAATCTCTGTACGAGGACATCCGGGCTCTCCATCTTTAATCATTGTAAGATAGTATGAACCGATAACCATATCCTGTGTAGGAACTGCAACAGGCTTACCGTCTGATGGCTTAAGAAGGTTGTTAGCTGCAAGCATAAGCATTCTTGCCTCTGCCTGTGCCTCTGCTGAAAGAGGTACATGGACAGCCATCTGGTCACCGTCGAAGTCGGCGTTAAATGCTGTACATGAAAGTGGATGAAGCTTAATTGCTCTACCCTCTACAAGAACAGGCTCAAATGCCTGAATACCAAGTCTGTGAAGTGTGGGAGCACGGTTAAGCATTACAGGGTGGTCCTTAATTACAACCTCAAGGCAATCCCAAACAGCAGGATTATTGGCTCTTTCAACCATTTTTCTTGCTGATTTAATGTTAGAAGCAACGCCTGTTTCTACAAGTCTTTTCATAACAAAAGGCTTGAAAAGCTCGATAGCCATTTCCTTAGGCAAGCCACACTGATGCATCTTAAGCTCAGGACCGACAACGATAACGGAACGACCTGAATAGTCAACACGCTTACCGAGAAGGTTTTGACGGAAACGACCCTGCTTACCCTTAAGCATATCGGAAAGAGATTTAAGAGGTCTATTGTTAGGACCTGTTACAGGTCTGCCACGACGGCCGTTATCAATAAGCGCATCAACAGATTCCTGAAGCATTCTTTTTTCATTTCTAACAATGATTTCCGGTGCACCAAGCTCAATCAATCTCTTAAGACGATTGTTACGGTTAATAACACGCCTGTAAAGGTCATTAAGGTCTGATGTTGCAAATCTGCCACCGTCAAGCTGAACCATAGGACGAATATCAGGTGGTATTACAGGAAGAACATCAAGAATCATCCATTCAAGCTTATTGCCACTGTGATAGAAAGCCTCAACAACATCAAGCCTTTTAAGGATTCTAACTCTCTTTTGACCTGTTGCGCCCTCAAGCTCTGCTGTAAGCTCATCACGAAGCTGTGCAACATCAATGCCTTGAAGAAGCTCCTTAATTGCCTCGGCACCCATACCTGCCTTAAAATCATCCTCGTATCTCTCACGCATTTCTGCATATTCTTTTTCGTTAAGAATTTGCATTTTTTCAAGTGGAGTATCACCTGGGTCTGTAACAATATAAAGTGCAAAATAAAGCACCTTTTCAAGATACCTTGGGCTGATGTCGAGAACAAGACCGATACGGCTTGGGATACCCTTAAAGTACCATATATGTGATACAGGAGCAGCCAATTCAATATGACCCATACGCTCACGACGAACCTTTGCTCGTGTAATTTCTACACCGCAGCGCTCGCACACCTTGCCCTTATAGCGAACTCTTTTATACTTACCACAGTGACATTCCCAGTCCTTCATAGGACCGAAAATTCTTTCGCAGAAAAGACCGTCACGCTCCGGCTTAAGAGTTCTGTAATTTATTGTTTCCGGCTTTGTAACCTCACCGTATGACCACTCACGGATTTGTTCAGGTGAAGCAAGACCGATTTTAATAGAACTAAATTCGTTTTCGTAATTATCCATTTGGAAGCACTCCTTTATATTTATTTAATAGTGGAAGTCGAGTCAAATTATTCTTCGTAGTTGTCGTCATCGTCACCGAAGCTATCGGCAAACAAATCTGCAAACTCATCTGACTGACCTGCTTCCTCGCTTTCGCCCTCGGCATTTTCCATACCGAAGCCTTCCTGACCTTCAAAATCATTAACAGTAGTAAAGGCTTGTTCGTCAATAGGCTGAATGCCTGTACCGTCGTCTAAATCCTGCTTAAGCTCAATTTCGTTGCCCTCACGGTCAAGCACCTTTGTATCAAGAGCAAGTGCCTGTAATTCCTTAAAGAGAACCTTAAATGATTCAGGAGTGCCTGCTGTTGGAATATTTTCGCCCTTAACGATTGACTCGTATGTGCGAACACGACCTACAACATCGTCTGACTTAACTGTCATAATCTCCTGAAGTGTGTAAGCAGCACCGTAAGCCTCAAGAGCCCAAACCTCCATCTCACCGAAACGCTGACCACCGAACTGTGCCTTACCACCAAGTGGCTGTTGAGTAACAAGGCTGTAAGGACCTGTAGAACGGGCATGAATCTTATCGTCAACTAAATGGTGAAGCTTTAAGAAGTACATATAACCAACGGTAATTCTGTTATCGAACTTTTCACCTGTACGGCCGTCGATAAGCTCTGTTTTACCGTCAAATACCTTGTTTCCGTTTTCATCTACATAGTAGCCGATGTCTGCAAGCTCAAGACAATCACGGATGTCCTGCTCGTGTGCACCGTCAAATACAGGAGTCATCATTTTCCAGCCAAGTGCCATAGCAGCATAGCCAAGGTGAACCTCAAGAACCTGACCGATGTTCATACGAGAAGGTACGCCCAATGGGTTAAGAACGATGTCAAGTGGTCTGCCATCAGGAAGGAAAGGCATATCCTCTTGTGGAAGGATTCTTGAAACAACGCCCTTGTTACCGTGACGACCTGCCATCTTATCGCCCACTTGAATCTTACGCTTTTGAGCGATATATACTCTTACTACTTTATTAACACCCGGTGAAAGCTCGTCGCTGTTTGCTCTTGTAAATACCTTTACATCAACAACAATACCGTATTCACCGTGTGGAACACGCATAGAGGTGTCTCTAACCTCTCTTGCCTTTTCACCAAAGATAGCACGAAGAAGTCTTTCCTCTGCAGTTAGCTCTGTTTCACCCTTTGGTGTAACCTTACCAACAAGAATATCGCCTGAATGAACCTCTGCACCAATACGGATAATACCGTCAGCATCAAGGTCCTTAAGTGCGTCCTCGCCCACATTAGGAATATCTCTTGTGATTTCCTCAGGGCCTAACTTTGTATCACGGGATTCAACCTCGTGCTCCTCAATATGAATTGAGGTATAAACATCATCACGAACAATCTTTTCGTTAATAAGAACAGCATCCTCGTAGTTATAGCCCTCCCAGGTCATAAATCCGATAAGAGCATTCTTACCAAGCGAAATTTCGCCGTTGCAGGTAGCAGGACCGTCGGCAATAACCTGTCCGTCCTCTACTGTTTGATGAAGTGAAACGATAGGACGCTGGTTAATACAGGTGCCTTGGTTGGAGCCTGAGAACTTAACAAGCTCGTATCTGTCAACCTCGTTGTTCTTTGTTGTAATTTCAATCACATCTGCGTCAACAGCAGTAACTTTACCACCACGCTTTGCAATTACTACAACGCCAGAGTCATAGGCTGCCTTATATTCCATACCTGTACCTACAACAGGAGCAACTGTTTTGAGAAGAGGTACTGCCTGACGCTGCATGTTAGCACCCATAAGAGCACGGTTAGCGTCATCGTTTTCAAGGAAAGGAATCATTGCAGTAGCAACAGACACAACCATCTTTGGTGATACATCCATATAATCTACCTTTTCAGGAGGCAGAGTCAGGAATTCGTCACGGCAACGGCATGTAACTCTCTGATTTGCAAATCTACCCTGCTCATCAAGAGGCTCGTTAGCCTGTGCTACAACATAGTTATCCTCAACATCGGCTGTCATATAAACAACCTCATTAGTAACTACGCCTGTTTCTTTATCTACTTTACGATACGGAGCTTCAATAAATCCGTATTCATTAAGACGGCTGTAACAAGCAAGATATGAAATCAAGCCGATATTAGGACCTTCAGGAGTTTCGATAGGACACATTCTGCCGTAATGTGTATAGTGAACATCTCGAACCTCAAAGCCTGCACGGTCTCTTGAAAGACCACCGGGACCAAGGGCAGAAAGTCTGCGCTTATGGGTAAGCTCTGCCAATGGGTTGTTCTGGTCCATAAACTGTGAAAGAGGTGAAGAACCGAAAAATTCCTTAATAGCAGCAACAACAGGACGAATATTGATAAGTGCCTGTGGTGTGATTGCCTCGTCGGAATCCTGAGCCTGTAATGTCATACGCTCACGGATAACTCTTTCCATTCTTGTGAAGCCGATTCTAAATTGATTTTGGAGTAACTCGCCTACTGCACGAATTCTTCTGTTGCCCAAGTGGTCGATGTCATCAAGTGAACCAACGCCGTGAGCAAGGTTAATAAGATATGATACAGTAGCAAAAATATCGTCTATTATAATATGTTTAGGAATAAGGTCGTCTTTTCTAAGCTCAATTTCCTCTTTAAGTGCTGCCTCGTCATCGCCACACTTTTCAAGAATTTCGGAAAGGACTCTGTAAGAAACCTTCTCCTTAATACCTAATGGCTTGCAGTCGAAATCAACATAAGCGTCAATATCAACCATACCATTTGATGCAATCTTAATTTCTCTGCCATCAACATCAATGTATGCAAACATAACACCTGCATTTTCAATCTCGATAGCCTTTTCCTCTGAAATCTTCTCGCCTGCATCTGCAAGGAACTCGCCCTGAGGAGATATGATCGGCTGTGTCAATACCTGATTAGCCAATCTGTCGCTCATAGCAAGCTTCTTGTTATACTTGTATCTGCCTACTCTTGAAAGGTCATATCTGTGTGCATCAAAGAACAAACCGTCAAGGTGAGCCTGTGCAGTTTCAAGAGTGGGAGGCTCGCCCGGACGAAGCTTTTTATAAACCTCAAGAAGAGCTTCCTCTGTATTCTTTGTGGTATCCTTTTCGATAGTAGCAAGGATTCTTTCGTCCTCACCAAAGAAATCAATAATCTCCTGATCAGTACCTAATCCTAATGCTCTGAGGAAGGTAGTGATATAGATTTTTCTGTTCTTATCAATACGAACATAAAAAAGGTCATTAGCATCTGTTTCGTACTCAAGCCAAGCACCACGGTTTGGAATTACGGTGTTTGTAAATAATTCCTTACCTGTTTTGTCGTGGTCCATATTGTAATAGACACCCGGAGAACGAACAAGCTGAGATACGATACATCTTTCTGCACCGTTGATAACAAATGTACCGGCATCAGTCATCCAAGGAAGGTCACCCATAAATATTGTGTTTTCCTTAACCTCGCCTGTTTCCTTGTTCATAAGTCTTGCTCTAACCTTAAGAGGTCTTGCGTAAGTAACATCACGAGCCTTACACTGAGCAATAGAATATTTTGGGTCCTCATCAATTGAAAAATCGATAAAATCCAAAACAAGGTTTCCGGTATAATCGGTGATTGAACCGATGTCCTTAAACACTTCTTTAAGACCTTCGTCAAGGAACCATTGGTACGAGCTTTTCTGGACTTCAATCAGGTTAGGCATTTGCATAACTTCGCTGATTTTTGCAAAGTTCTTACGAGTTGTGGTACCAAGCTGGACATCCTTCACATTTACCATAAGAGTCACTCCAATCTGAATTTTGTAAAAATGAAAAATCACCCGTAAAGCCGACAAAAAAGCCTTTGCTTTTCGTTTCGGCAAACACCGTTAAGGTGCAATATACGCATAAATTTCCATTTTAGATGACACTTAATATAAAGCATTAAATAGAGTATGTCAAGAAAATTTTTAAATAATTTACTAAAATATCAAAAAGTTTTTTAACCACGCTCCCGTGCGTTTCTAATATTTTATTAAATTTGCTTACTTATTCCCTATTTATTCATTGATTTAGCAAAAGTGTTTTGTTATAATGTAAGATAGGTGATTATATGAAAACAGTAAAAAGAATTACGGCATTAGTGCTGTGCGTAATATTAACATTTACAGCTTTGGCAGGCTGCTCAAAATCAGATATAATTGACTTTATTTATCCTTTTGAGGGTAACATTAGGAGCTTTGACCCACAGGTTGCATCAACGGCTGACGAATTTTTAATTGCAGAAAACTGCTATGAGGGACTTGTACGAGTACTTGACGACGGCACGGTTCAGGCAGGTGTGGCTGAAAAATGGAGCATTAGTGATGATGGATTAACATACATCTTCCATTTAAGAAAAGGTGCCAAATGGAATGTTCAAAGCGATAATCTGGAAAAGCCTACAAAGGCACAGGAGCTTATGGGTACTGATTTTAACCCTGATATTACTGCAAAGGATTTTGTTTTTGCATTAAAGAGAGCTGTTGACCCGATTACAGACGCTCCACTGTTTTCAACTGTATCAAACATTGTTAATGCCTCAAAAATTCATTCAAAGAAGGCAAAGGTTAACACTCTCGGTGTTAAGGCAATAGATGATTACACCCTTGAAATTAAACTGAATTCTGCTGACGACAGCTTTTTGACTACCCTTTCAACTGCCGTTGCAATGCCTTGTAACGAGGATTACTTTTATGCAACAAAGGGCAGATACGGATTAGGATTGGATTACTCAATCTTCAACGGTCAATTCTGTGTAACATCAATTCTTGAATCATCATATATTCTTGACAACAATGAGTTTTATATAGGTGAATATCCATCTGCCGTATCAAACATTACCCTTAACATTGTTGATGATAATGCAGAAATTCCAAAAAAGCTTAAAAGCGGTTATTATGACTGTGCCTATATTACAGGTGCAGAATATGAAAGCTTAAATGACAACAGCATTACAGTTAAGCCCTATTCAAATAAAATGTGGGCGTTTGTGCTAAATAAAAACAAAATGCTTTTCGGCAACAAAAAATTAAGAGAGGCAGTTTGCTTAGGCACTTCGGACATAAGCCTTGACGAGCATACATATTTATCAAAGGCAACTACCTTTACTCCACCCAGCTGTAATATAGGAAAAACACCTGCTAACGAGGCATTGGGCGTAACTGTTGTATCTCACGACATTGAAAAAGCAAAGGATGTTTGGAAGCAGGGTCTTGAGGAAACAGGAATTACAAAGGCAGATATTGATGTTATTGTACCGGAGGGGATGGAGGATATTGCAAAGGAGCTTGTTCAGGGAATACAAGGCAGTATAGGTCAAATCTCAAGCTATGGTAAAAATAATAAAATATCTTTTTCACTTAAGCTAACTGTACTTAACGATGATGATTTTGACAAGGCATTCGCCGGTGGTGAATACGATATAGCACTATACAAATTTGAGGCAACAGGCAACTCCTGTTCTGCATTCTTAAAGCAAATCATTAAGGGTAACTACGCAGGAGAAATTGACGGTATTGACAATGCGTTAAAGGAGGCGCAAAATACAAGCTCTGCCAACGAAATTAAAGCCTGTAAAAAATGTGAAAAAGAGTTAATGAATGACTATTCAATAATGCCTGTTATGTTTGAATCATCCTACTATGCTCAGGCAAAGGGAGTAAGTGGAGTTCAGTTCCACGCAGGCAGTGGAAGGGTAAGCTTTGTAAATGCAACAAGAGAGAATTAAAAAGGCAATATGCTGGCTTTTGGTTATTGCGTGTATGGGCGTAATTTTTTGGTTATCCTCGCGCACGGCTGAAGAGTCTGCTGCACAAAGCAGTGCCATTGTTGAGCTAATAACAAGACTTTTCGGCGATGGTGCCGTCACAAGCTTTATTGTTAGGAAATCGGCTCATTTTCTTGAATTTACAGGATTATGCTTTCTATTCAATATTGCACTGTACCAAACAAAAAAGAAGCCTTTGCCTATATTGTCAATCGCTTTAACATCAGCATATGCAATAACAGACGAGGTGCATCAATTATTCATTGAGGGTCGCTCATGTCAATTTAGCGACTGGTTAATTGATTCATGTGGAGCAGTTTTAGGCGCAGCTGCTTTTGTGTTAATTTTACATTTTATTAGGAAACATTGTGAAAAAAAGGTAAAATTTGTTGACACGGTAAATAATTAGTTTATAATATATAAGATGAATTATTAGTTGGAGGAAAATTATGAACATTTTGGTATATGATAATGACGAGCAAATCGGTATTGCTGCCGGTAACTATATTTGTGGACAGGTTCTTGCAAAGCCTGACTCCGTATTAGGTCTTGCAACAGGCTCTACTCCACTGAAAGCATATGCACAAATGATTAAGCTTTACGAAAGTGGTGCTGTTGATTTCAGCAGGGTTAAATCATTTAATCTTGATGAATACTGCAATCTTGATGTTAATGATAAAAATTCATATCATTCATTTATGGCTGAAAATCTTTTTAATCACATCAATATTAACCGTGACTACACTAATTTTCTTGACGGCAATGCAAATGATTTAGATGCAGAGTGTATGGCTTATGAGGAGAAAATTGATTCTATGGGTGGAATTGATATTCAGCTTTTAGGAATTGGCTCAAACGGTCATATCGCATTTAACGAGCCGTCTGACAGCTTTGAAAAATACAGCCATGTTGTTAAGCTTAAGGAAAGCACAATAAAGGATAACAGCAGATTTTTTAAATCTATCGACGAGGTGCCTACTCACGCTGTAACTATGGGTATCGGCTCAATTATGAAGGCAAAAAGAATACTCCTTATTGCAACCGGCGAAAACAAGGCAGACGCTGTTAAGCAGCTTGTTAACGGCAATGTTACACCAATGTGTCCTGCATCTGTGCTTCAGTTCCATAAGGATGTTACAATTATGCTTGATAAGGGCGCTGCTTCAAAAATTTAACGGAGGTAAATATAATGGCAGAAAAAGAGAAATTTTATATAACTACTCCAATTTATTACCCATCAGGTAACCCACATATCGGTCACTGCTACACAACTGTTGCCTGTGACTCAATAGCAAGATTTAAGCGTATGCAGGGTAAGGACGTTATCTTCCTTACCGGTACTGACGAGCACGGTCTTAAAATTGAGCAAAAGGCTGCTGAAAAGGGTATTACCCCGAAGGAATATGTTGACGAAATCGTTGCCGTATTCAAGGACCTTTGGAGCTATATGAATATCAGCTATGACAGATATATCCGTACTACTGACAATTATCATATTGAAACTGTCCAGAAAATATTTAAGGAGCTTTACGACAAGGGCTATATTTATAAAGGAAAATATGTTGGCAAATACTGTACTCCCTGTGAGTCATTTTGGACTGAAAGTCAGCTTGTTGACGGCAAGTGTCCTGAGTGTGGCAGAGATGTTGTTGAGGCTGAGGAGGAGGCATACTTCTTTAAAATGTCTCCATTTGCCCACAGAATTGAAAAGCTTTTGCTGGAGACAGATTACCTTCAGCCACGCTCAAGAGCAGTGGAGCTTGTAAATAACTTTATTAAGCCGGGTCTTGAGGACCTTTGTGTTTCAAGAACTACATTTAAGTGGGGTATCCCTGTCAGCTTTGATGACAAGCATGTTGTTTATGTTTGGGTAGATGCTCTTTCCAACTATATTTCGGCACTTGGTTATCTTAACGGCGAATACAGTGATTTTGACAGATTTTGGCCTGCTGATTTGCATATGGTTGCAAAGGATATTATGAGATTCCATGCTATTATTTGGCCTGCAATCCTTATGGCCCTTGACCTGCCGTTACCAAAGCATTTGGCAGTACACGGCTGGATTACCTTTAACGGTCAAAAAATGAGTAAGTCAATCGGCAATGTGGTTGACCCTAAGGTGCTTGGTGAGCGCTACGGTGCAGATGCAATCAGGTATCATATTTTGAGAGAAATGGCATTAGGTGCCGACAGCTCCTTCTCTAACGAAATTATGATTAACCGTATCAATTCCGACCTTGCAAACGACTTAGGTAATCTTGTTTCAAGAACAGTTGCTATGGTTGAAAAGTATTTTGGTGGCACAATTCCTGCTTCAAAGGAAGCCGACGAAATTGATAACGAGCTTATTGAAATGGCAACCTCTCTTCGTGACAAGGTGGCTGATTATATTGACGAAACACAGCTCAACAATGCACTTGCAGAAATATTCAAGGTTATTTCAAGAGCAAACAAATACATTGACGAGACTACACCTTGGATACTTGGCAAGGATGAAAGCAAAAAGGACAGACTTGCCTGTGTTCTTTACAACCTGCTTGAAGCTATTAGAATTTCAACCACCCTACTCTCCTGCTTTATGCCTACAACTATGCCAAAGGTTTGGGAGCAAATTGGTGCTGATGATAGCTTAATCACATATGATAATGCAGGAAAATTCGGTGTATTGCCACAGGATGTTACTGTAAAGAAGGGCCCTGCTCTTTTCCCCAGAATTGACTTTGATAAGGAAATTGAGGAGCTCAACGCTCTTATTCAAAAGCAGGCAGAGGAAGCACAAAAGGCACAAGAAAAGCCTGTAATTGAGGGACTTGCAGAAATTACATTTGATGATTTTGCAAAGGTAGAGCTCCGTGTGGCAAAAATCATTGATTGTGAGCCAATCAAAAAAGCAAAAAAGCTTTTGAAAATAATGGTTGACGACGGAACTGAAAAGCCAAGACAAATTGTTTCAGGCATTGCACCTTGGTATAAGCCTGAGGATTTAATTGGCAAGAGCGTTATTATTGTTGCTAACCTTAAGCCTGCAAAGCTTTGTGGTGAAATAAGCAACGGTATGCTTTTGGCAGGTGATGTCAGCCAGGACGATGTAAAGGTTCTTTTTGTTGACTCAATGCCAAGTGGCACAAGAATCAGATAATGAAAGGTAATGAATATGTATCATAATATTTTTGATACACATTCGCATTACGATGATGAAAGGTTCAACCCTGACCGAGAGGAGCTGTTAAACTCACTTCAAAGTCAGGGTGTTACTTTTGTTGTTAGCTGTGGATGTGATATAGAAACCGTTAAGGCTAATTATGATTTAGCACATAAATATGACTATATGTATTTTGCATCGGGCTTTCATCCTGAATGTCTTGAGGGTGCAACACTTGAGGATTTAGATATTATTGAGAAATACGCAAAAGACAAAAGGTGCGTTGCTATCGGCGAAATCGGTCTTGATTACCATTGGATGAGCTCCTCAAGGGAGGTTCAAAAGAGCTTTTTTATTTCTCAAATCGAGCTTGCAAAAGAGCTTGATATGCCGGTAATTGTTCACGACAGAGAGGCTCACGGTGACACCCTTGAAATACTAAAGCAAACAAAGCCTAAGGGCGTTCTTCACTGCTTTTCAGGCTCAAAGGAAATGGCAAGGGAAATAATAAAGCTTGGTATGTATATCGGCCTTAACGGTGTTGTTACCTTTAACAACGCACGAAAAAGCCTTGAGGTTGTTAAGGAAATTCCACTTGACAGACTTGTGCTTGAAACAGACTGTCCTTATTTAGCCCCTGTTCCTATGAGAGGCAAAACTAATAATTCGTCATACATTCCTTATATTGCAGAAAAAATAGGAGAGACTTTGAATATTTCCACGCAAAAGATACTTGATATTACTAATGAAAATGCAAAGCGCTTATATTCGATAGATTAGAAACAATTTATTACTTTAATTCTTTAAAGCATATTGATTTATCAGTTAATATATGTTATTATTAAACATATTTTTTATGAGGAGATGATATTGTGGATACATTTACACAAATCGTAAAATCGGTTGACGATGTTGTTTGGGGTCCGATAATGCTTGTTTTCCTGGTAGGCACAGGTATTTTTCTTACAATCAAGCTCAACTTTTTACCTTGGAGGAATTTAGGCACCTCACTTAAAATGCTGTTTAGCAAGGAAGCAAGACAAACAGACAACGGCAAGGGTGATATTTCTCCCTTCTCTGCACTGATGACAGCCCTTGCAGCAACAGTAGGTACAGGTAATATTGTGGGCGTTGCTACTGCCATGGTATTAGGTGGACCCGGTGCACTTGTTTGGATGTGGATTTCTGCCGCATTTGGTATTTCCACAAAATATGCAGAATGTACCCTTGCCATCAAATATCGTTCAGTTAACCACAAGGGCGAAATGAGTGGTGGCCCAATGTACACACTCAAAAACGGACTTAAAAACAAAAAGCTTGGTGCTTTCCTTGCTTTTTTATTTGCACTATTCACCGTTATTGCATCATTCGGTATAGGTAACGCTGCACAGGCTAACTCCATTGCCGATGCTGTTAACTCCACAATGTTTATTCCAAAATCGGTTGTGGGTGTTATTCTTGTAATCTTAACAGCAGTTATTGTTATCGGTGGTATTAAATCTATATCAAAGGTATCATCTGTTCTTGTTCCGGCAATGGCTGCATTTTACATTATTGCCGGCTTGGTTGTTATTATAATTAACTACAAAAATTTGCCTGAAGGTATTGCAAATATTTTTGCAATGGCATTTGGTGCTAAGCCTATTGCCGGTGGTCTTGTGGGTACGGTTACTGCTTCGGTAATGAACTCAATACGATATGGTGTTGCCCGTGGCGTATTTTCTAACGAGGCAGGCTTAGGTAGTGCTGCTATTTCTGCTGCGTCTGCTACATCTGACCATCATGTTAAGCAGGGCTACATAAATATGTGTGGCACATTTATTGACACAATCGTTGTTTGCACAATCACAGGACTTGCAATCGCATCAAGTGGTGCTTTAGGAACAACCGACCCTTCAACAGGAAAGCTTGTGGAGGGTGCTGCACTTACCATTGCTGCATTTGAATCTGCACTTGGTAAAACAGGTGGAATCCTTGTTACCATAGGAATTATTCTGTTTGCATTTTCAACAATTCTCGGTTGGGAATACAATGGCGAAAAGGCACTTGAATATATGTTCAAAAATCCGGTTGCTTGCTACATTTACAGAGTTGTATTCTCTATCCTTACATTTGTAGGTGCTACTGCTTCACTTGATATTGTTTGGAAATTATCCGATATAGCAAACGGTCTTATGGCAATACCAAACCTTATTTCACTTCTTGCACTTTCAGGTATTCTTGCTAAAGAAACAAAGGATTACCAAAAGACACTGAAGGCTGAAAAGGAAGCAAAGAAAAAATCAAAATAATCAATGATACATAAGAAAACGGCGACTTGAATTAACAAGTCGCCGTTGCTTTTTATTTTATATTATCAAGAAATTCAGCCAACGATTTTTTCTCGTTAATTGACATCATACGAATACGCAGAAGAACACTTTGCTCAAAATCTGTCAGCTGATTAACAGTCTCCCCTGCTAATTTGCCCTTAAATAAATCCGGGCTGTTAAGTTCAACATAATTGTTATCTATCGGCACATCCTCAACTAAATTATCAATATCTGTATTAAAAAGCCTTGCAATATTCTGGAGTGTTGATAGCTTTGGGTGAGTCTTACCGGATTCGTAGTAAGCATAAGTGCTACGAAGAATACCTAATGCATCTGCAACCTGCTGTTGAGTAAGATTAGAGCATTTTCTATAATACTTTAATTTATCTGCTAAATTTGACATATATTTACCTCCTTCAATTATTACTTGAGAACATTATACA